>NZ_JBMLRC010000170.1:14654-24395 GCF_049241225.1 Emticicia sp. | reverse complement strand
TTCGACTTCAAATTCAAGAATGGCTGACCCAAGAAAGCTCTCCATTAAAAAGGCACTTTGACCACGTTTTTCATAAAATCGAGAATGTAAAAATGCACTTACCCGTAAAAATCGGTGATTATACCGATTTTTATTCGAGCATCGAGCATGCAACTAATGCAGGGAAAATCTTCCGTCCCGATAATCCGCTTTATCCAAACTGGAAACACATTCCAATTGCCTATCATGGGCGTGCCAGTTCGATTGTGGTTTCGGGTACTCCTATTCATCGTCCACAAGGACAATTCAAGCTTGCTGATTCACCAAGTCCAGTTTTTGGCTATACAAAAGAATTAGATTTTGAATTAGAAATTGGTGCAATCATCGGAAGGAATTCTGAACATGGAAAATGTGTAAACACCTCAGAAGCAGAAGATTATATTTTCGGATTGGTGCTTTTCAATGATTGGTCAGCACGAGATATTCAACGATGGGAAACTCTGCCATTGGGGCCATTTTTGGGTAAAAACTTTGCTTCTTCCATTTCTCCTTGGGTCGTTACGCTCGAAGCCTTAGAAAGTTTCCGAGTGCAAGGTCCAATTCAAGAACCACAGCCTCTACCTTATTTACAAGTTGATGGCATCAGAAATTTTGATATTCAACTTTCGGCCAAACTCAACGAAACAACCATTACCAACACAAATTTTAAGTACATGTACTGGAATATCGCCCAACAAGTTGCTCACCACACTGTCAACGGTTGTAACCTCAAAATCGGGGATGTTTTGGCATCAGGAACAATAAGCGGTTCGGAAATTGGTTCTTATGGCTCTCTTTTAGAACTCACTTGGGCAGGAAAAAATCAAATTACACTCACAAATGGCGAAAGCCGTACCTACCTCGAAAACGGTGATACTCTTACCTTAGCTGGTTTTTGTGAAAAAGATGGAAAAAGAGTTGGTTTTGGTGAGGTTTTGGGAAAAATAAATTATTAAAATATTGCTTACTTATAAATCGTTTCCTTTTTTCAAGATACATTAGGAGTTATGCAAAATTACTGATAAAAGGTCATGGCTAAAGCCAATTAGGGTACTCAATCTCCAAACCCCAGACTTGAGTCTGGGGTTAAAGCATAAAACGGTTTAGGCTTTAGCCATGACCTTCAAAATGATACTATTTTATTAACTCTGCGTAACTCCTATACATAACGAATCTATGCAAAAAGTATCTTTACAAAAACTGCCGATTCATTTACACAGTAAAATTTCCCTAATGATGTATTTTTAAAGCATCTGTTTAGTCATTCCACACTTATTTTTGTAAGTCAAAAACTAAGATTCTCCTCCCTTAGAAATTAAAATTTTACTATTCAATCGGTTAAAAAGAGCTTCTCTGAAGGTATTTCCAAGCGGAACTTTATCCTTGATTGATTGCAAAACTATTTCGCCGCCATCTATGGCTTTGATTTTATCAAGAGAAACAATAAATGACTTGTGAGAGCGAAAAAAGCTTGTTTTGGGCAACCGCTCTTCCATTTCTTTCATTGTAAGTAAAGTGATTATCTGCTCTTTATTATCGGTATAAATCGAAACATAATTCTTCAGACTTTCGATGTAAAGGATATCTCGAAACATCACTTTCGTTAGTTTACCTTTATGTTCCGTTTTTACAAATATGTAATCATCTTCGCTCTGTTTTGGCTCAATATTTTGATTTTTTGAGGCAGTATCTAAATAATTGAGTGCTTTTTGAGATGCTCGAAGAAAATGGTCGAACGGTACAGGTTTCAGCAGATAATCTAAAGCATCGTATTTATAACTATCAAGGGCAAATTCTGAATAGGCCGTTGTAAAAACTACCTTAGTTTTATGGTTGACTAACTGAGCAAAACTAAGACCCGAAATATCTGGCATATTGATATCAAGAAAAACCAAATCGATGTCGTTATTTTGCATATACGCCAGTGCCTCCATTGCGTCGATTGTGGCAAGTTTTAAGTCCAGATAAGGCACTTTTTTAGCGTAAATGGTTAGAATATCAACTGCCGCAGGTTCATCATCTACAATAACACATTTAATCATTGTGAATTTTATTTAAAGTTGATTTGGAGGTTAACGGTGTATAAATTGTTTTCGTCGGTCACGGATAAATCGTAGTCATCGCAATGTTTATTTAAACGAATTTTGATGTTTTCGATGCCCACACTCGTCGATGGCTCTTGAAAATGAGTATTTTTAAGGTTTTGACAAAAAAATCTTATTTCCGTAGGCTCAGCTTCCAGCTTGATAATAAGCGGTTTATTTGGGTCGTTGAGTTTGCCGTACTTAAATGCGTTTTCGACAAAAGTAAGAATAATCAAAGGTGGAATGAGTTGGTTGGGCGAAAAAATATTTGTTTCCAAACATACCTGTAACTGATTATGAAAACGTAGTTGTTGAATTTCAACGTATTTGTGCAAAAACTCGGCTTCTTTCTCAACGGGTATCTCTTCGTTTTGGGTCGATTGCACCGTATAACGCATAATTTCTGTTAAAGTCATAATTCCTTCTCCGAGTTTGGGCGATAGCTTATAAGATTCGGCATAAAAGAAATTGAGGGTATTAAACAAAAAATGCGGGTTTACTTGTGCTTTCAGAAACTTTATCTCGGTCTTTAATAATTCTTCTTGTGTTTTTCGTAGTTCGATTTCGGCTTTTATTCTTAGGTTTTTTTCTTTGATACTTTCTAAATAAATCCAGTAAGCAATGGCATAAAAAGTCGTTGTAGCGAATTTATAAGTATCAAATAAAACGTAGTTCAGAATACCTTTTTCAAATAATATTGCCTGTGGAACTCCTAAAATATATCTATTTGTGAGGTACTTCAAGAAAATAGTTAACAGAAGTAAAAGCATAAAACGGATAACTATTTGTACTTTTTTTTGCGGAAGTAATGGAATTAATGCCCCAAAAAGGAAAGCATAAAAAAAACAAATGCCAAAAAAAACATTCTTGATGAAATTTAAAAAACCACCAGGTAAGATATTTAATCCATAACCAAAACAAAATTCAACAAAGAAATAAATACTCCAAGCTGTCGTATGGGTTTTAATAGTTTTCTTATTAGTTTGGACGAAAGTTCGGATTCTACCTAAGGATATTGGAGAAAGTGTGTCTGACATAAATATTATCATTGAGTTACCTGACATAAAATTCGCAAAAAACTCCGAAAGTGAGTATTATTTCGGAGTTTTTGTGTGTAATTCGTTATAAATCTACCGTCACCACGTTGTCTTTAATATGGCGGTCAATCAATAAATTCAAGGGGTCAATTCCTGCTTTAGCGGGTTCTTCGTTTACCCAAACCGTAAATTGCTGCTTTGGCTGATTGATTCGGTGACGCTGGTAATAAATCAGCTTTTCTTTCTTGTCTTTGTCTGGTTTACCATACACTCCGACCCAAATCCATTCATTCAATTTTACTGGTTTTTCATTGCCCAAACTATCAGCTTTTATTTTCTCGCATTCGGCCGAAATCGTCACTTTGTATTTACCTTTTTCTTTCTGAGCCGTTGCCTTAGTGGCTTTGTTTTCGTACAAAGTAATCGACTCAATAAAATCAGTAATCAAATACTGCAAACTATCGGGCGTTACGGCCCTGATTTCTTTGATTAAATCATTACTCGTCGGATAAATTCCTTTGCGGTTTACTTCTTGCCAATTCCATTTCTGCACATAGTTTTTTAGAGCAGTATTGAGTTTTGCTTCGCCGATATAATCCTGAATCGAATATAAAACCAACGAACCTTTGTAATAGTGAATATAACTTTGGTTTTCGCAAGTGGCCAAAGGTTGTTCATTTTTACGCTCTGATGCTCGCCCACGCAAGTAATAATCCAATTCGTTTTGCAGAAAACGCTGCATTTGTTCTTTTGAAGTAGATTTGCTCATCGTTATCAAAGCACTATATTCTGAGAGTGATTCCGACAAAAATCCAGCCCCTTTCACATCAGCTTCTCGAGCTTGGTGTCCCCACCATTGATGGGCAATTTCGTGAGCTGTTACAAAAAATGGCATATTTACGTCTTTTTTGTCATCAATATCCATCACAAAGCCCATACTTTCACCAAATGGAATCGTATTTGCAAACGATTGAGCAAAACCAGCATAACGAGGAAACTCCATGATACGAAGCTGCCTAAACTGATACGGGCCAAAGTTGGCTTCATAATAATCGAGCGAAGCCTTCATTGCTTTCATCATGCGGTCAAGGTTATAAACATGGCTCGGATGATAATAAATTTCGAGATTGATATTTTTGTATTTCTCTTTTTTGATAGCATATTTTGCCGAAACAATCGAATAAAAATTACAAATTGGCGTATCCATTACGTAGTGAAAATAGCGTTTGCCGTTTTGTGTCCATTCTTTTTGTAAATATCCTGGAGCAATCGCAATTTGGTCGGGAGAAGTGCCAATCGTAATATCGAAGTTAATAAAATCGGCATCATCACCAAAAACACTGCGACTCAAACCAATCGGATTATTGCGGTCTAAAGCTCTTGGACGGTCTTTTAAGCCTTGTTCTTTTCGTTTATCATCATCGCTCAGTTCAAACCTATCAGAGTAACCAATAAGCGGGAAATAGTTATTGTTGAAAAACGTACCGTTGTAAACAATATCTGTTCCGCCTGTTCCTTGCTTAAAGCCATTGGTTTGGAATAAAATTTTGAAATCCAATTTTAAGCTATCCGAAGGATTAAGCGGTTTTGAAAGTTTGTATTTATAAAAACTATAATCTTTCACAAACTGATTATCTAATTGGCTCGGAGTGCTGAGTTTCAGGTACTCAACTTTCATATCATTGTAAGTCCCCGCCATGATGTATAGTTCGTTCATGGGCTTGGTGCTTTTATTTTTGAGCCAATAATATCCTTCGGCCACAAAATCACGGGATTCGGGCATCAAATCAATGTTTAATTTTACATCCGTGATTTTTGGTTGTGGCACATTTTCGTACTTTTTCAAGGTTTTTTCATAAGAAGCAAGCTCTTTTTCGCTCTCTTTCGAGTTTTTATATTCGTTTACGACGTTGGTATTGTAAAAAATATAAAAGCCGCTCGACACAAATAAAATTGTTCCAAAAATCAAGAAAATAAGGAAAGATTTCGTGAGTTGAAGCTGACCAATTTTGAGGCGAAGTTTCAATAATTCGTCAGTTCCACGCACCGAAATGAGTGTTCCGACGCCAAAAAGTACCGAAACAAAGGCCGTCCAATAAAGGCTATTCCACGAAAAAGAAGACACAAAATGCCCAAAACCATTCATTTCCGAATATGTACCCAACGAAGCCGAATTGAATCGCAATAAACTATGCTCAACTCCCCAATAACTCAAAATCATGTCAGAAATGATTATCAAAATCATAATTCCATGCCCCAAAAACTTATTATTGACCAGCGAATGAACAAAAAAGCCCAAAAGCATAAATATCATTAAACTTGGTAAATCGCCACCAAAGAGTTTTTTGAAATAAACATCAAACTGATAATCATAAAACCCCTTGAAGGTTTGAATCATAACACTCAGAAAGATAGCTACCAAGAACACCGAACAAAACGCCAGCACTAAGCCCAAAAACTTACCAATCATTACGGTCATGTTAGAAATCGGCAACGAATCATGAATCAAATTCATGCGTAATTCTCGCTCTTTCCAGACCAAATCGCCCACGTACATAATCGTCAGAATGAGCGGAAAAACGCCCGTCAGAATGCCCAAAGAATCGAGCATTGCGTAGGTAGATGGCACAATGGTGGTTTCGTACCAGCCTTTTTGTGAAGTACTCGTAAAGAGAAAAATCAAGATTCCACAAAGCGTCAAGCCAATAAAAGGCAAATCTCGGATGATATTTTTGTAGTAAATCTTTGAAAGTTCTACGATTTGTAAAAAATAATTATTGAATTTTCGACTCACTTCTGGAATCATTTCATTCAATAAAGGAGCTTTTTTTGCCACTTTAATCGCTTTTTTACGAACAATCGGGTTGAGAACTTGATTAAAAGAAAATACCCGATAAGTAACAAAAAGTAATAATGCCCCGATACCAATCCAAAGCAAACGATTATACAGAAAGTCTTGATTGAGCAATATTAAATCATTGTTCTTTTGGGCAATCGACCAGTATCTCGACTGTAAACCCGCCGCTCTTATGCCAAAAGGGTCGAGCAAAGCACCGATTTCTTTTTTATCCACTTGCCCCAAAAGAGTCCCCGAAAACATATAAAGCAACAAGAATAAAACCCCTTGCATAAATACCACTATCATTTTTCGGCTCAATGCTCCGATTGAGAAAAATATCGTAGCCATGATAAACGCATTTGGCACAACCAAAACCAAATAACTATACAAATATGGAACGATGCGAAACGGTAACATTCGAGAAGCTTCTCGCCACGGCATCAAGTCGCCGATGATGATTCCGAGCGGAATACCGAGAAAAACGTACATCAAAACCACAAACGAACCCGTAAAACGACCAAACAGATAATCAAACTTTGAAAGGTTGGTCGTGAAAAAAAGGGCTTCAGTTCGGTGTTCAAAATCCCTTAAAATTGCAACGCCCATAATAGCTGATGCAACGAAAATAGAGAAAATACTGACAAACGAAAACACTTGAAATGTAGGCAAGGAACCATTTTCTTTTACTTGTCCGCCAACGCCAGTTATTTCTATGGCATCAGTTGCCACCATCAAAAAACCAATCAAAAATAAAATCCCAAAATAGATAAAAGTAGCTGGTCGTTTCTTCCGATACGCCAACTCAAAGTTGTATATTTCTTTCCACATAGCTTTCGATTAGTTTTGGTTAATAACTTTGAGACGGTGAAAATAGAAGTCTTCGAGGCTTGGCTCTACTTCAATGGCATGAGGTGCAATTCGCTCATTATCAAATACATGCACGTAAGTTTCGCCCGCAACCATTCTTTCCGAAATCACATTCATGGCTTCTCTATAGGTTTCAAGATTGGTTTTCTTTACGTGGTCTTTCCAAACTTTTCCTCGCATTTCATCAACGGCTTCGCTGGTTTTTCCTGCAAAAACAACTTGGCCTTTATTGACCAATGCCACATTCGGGCAAAGCTCCTGCACATCTTCTACGATGTGAGTCGAAAGAATAATAATTTTATCGTTGCTTAGGTCGCTCAGTAAATTCAAGAAACGATTTCGCTCTTCGGGGTCAAGGCCTGCCGTTGGTTCGTCAACGATTAAAATTTGAGGATTTCCCAACAAAGCCTGAGCAATTCCGAAGCGTTGTTTCATTCCGCCCGAATAACCACCTAAGTTTTTATTTTTTACATTTGTGAGGTTTGTTTTTTCTAATAAAACTTCAACCGTTTTCTTTCTTTTGGCCGAATCAGTGATTCCCTTCAAGACCGCCAAATGGTTGAGCAGTGTTTCAGCATCAATCTTTGGATATACGCCAAATTCTTGTGGCAGATAGCCAAGCACTTTACGTACTTCATCTTTTTGTTTAAGTACATCAATTGGTGGATTAAAACCATCATTGAAAGTGATACTCCCACTGTCAGGCTCTTGAAGTGTGGCAATTGTACGCATCAACGAAGATTTTCCCGCTCCATTTGGGCCGAGCAATCCGAACATTCCTCGATTAAGCGTCAAGCTAATGTCGTTCAAGGCTTTTACGCCGTTGCCGTAAGTTTTTGATAGGTTCTGAATAATTAATTCCATATAATAAGTTTGAGTGTTTTGTGATGATACAAATTACTATTATGGCTCGATAAAGAAAAATTATTTAGGACGAATGTAACGTTTCTATGTATCAATGAAACTATGCACAAGAGCTATTTGATTTTGTTTCACAAAGTTTATTTGGCAACATTATAACTAAGAAACTATTTTTCAAAATTGTGTAAAATATGATGAAGTTCGAGTATTCACTTTCGTGTGTACATTTTTCCAGATAATCATTTAAATTCTACAGTAACTATCATAAATTTGTATGAATAATTAGATAAGTTTTTGCGGCTTATTCATCATCCAACAAAGGCTATTTACCGATACACTCTCAAAAAATAGAGCAAACGTTATGCTAACACTCAACCCAAAAGAATTAGATTCAAGAGTTTTTTATAGTTATCTGACAGGCACAGTTGCTCCTCGACCGATTGCTTTTGCGAGTACTATTGATAAACTGGGCAATGTAAATCTTAGCCCGTTTAGTTTTTTTAATATCATGGGCATTAATCCACCGATTTTGGTTTTTGCACCTAATAATCGAGGACGAGACGGCTCAAAAAAAGATACTACACTCAACTTAGAAGAAGTGCCAGAGGTAGTCATTAATATGGTCGATTACGCAATGGTGCAACAAATGTCGCTTTCGAGTGTAGAATTCCCACGCGGCACAAATGAATTTGTAAAGGCGGGTTTTACGGAAGAAAATTCTGTTTTTGTGAAACCACCACGAGTGAAAGAATCAAAGGCTCAATTTGAATGTAAAGTACTCGAAATCAAACAATATGGCTCGATGAATTTGGCAATTTGCGAGGTTATTTTGGCTCATTTTTCGGAAGAAATTATCGGAGAAAATGGCAAAATCGACCAACAAAAAACCGATTGGGTTGCTCGTATGGGCGGAGATTGGTATGTTCGTGCAAATGAAGTATCTATGTTTGAAGTAGAAAAACCGATAACAAAAATTGGCATTGGTTATGATACCATTCCTGAAAACATTCGTTTATCTAAAATATTGACAGGCAATCACTTAGGCCAACTCGGTAATGTAGAAAACCTACCAACACAAGCAGAAATTGAAGCGTACAAAGCAACGCCAACGATGCAAAATATTATTGAACAAGTAATGTATGGTTGTGCATTTCTTGATAATCTTCTGCACGCCGAAGCCGCTAAATTATTGAATGAAAATAAAGTAAAAGAGGCTTGGTTAGTGCTTTTGCAGAAACACCCCTAAATCCTCACCCCTAAATCCCCTAAAGGGGACTTTACAAAATCTCATTTATCATTAACAATTAATCATTATACATTAGTTTTCGGGTGTTGGTCGCCATTTAAAAGACTGATTATCAATGGCTCGCATGGTGCAAAGGATGCCATCGAGATGGTCGAATTCATGTTGGAGAAGTTCGGAAATAGCATCTTCCACTTGCCAAGTTTGCAGTTGCCAGTTTTCGTCTAAATACTTAATTGTTAATGCCTTATGACGTTTAACTTTTACGAGTAAATTCGGGAACGACATGCAATCATCCCACAATTCAAACATTTCTTCACTAAGGTTTTCAAAAACTGGATTAATGATTGTAATCGGTCTATCCAAATTCAGATAAATCAAACGTTTCATTACTCCAAGTTGTGGGGCGGCAATACCTCTACCAAATTGATATTTTGCCCTAATTTCTTCCATTACATTGTGCAAATCTGCTACCCATTCCTTCACTTGTGGTAATTCGTGCTCATACACAGGCTCACAAACTTCATATAAACGTGGGTCGCCGAGTTGGAGTAAATCGTTTAGTTTTTTCATCGATTTTGATTTAACAAAAATTAACATCCACAAATAAACTAAAAAATACCTACATTCGTTTTTTCGGTGTAATGATTTTATCCTTTAAACCATATAAAATCCCCGTAAGATTTGAAATCTCAAATCAAAAATCATTAAACTCCCCCATCGGGGGTTGGGGGGCTTTTTAAACACAATGAAAAACTTACTCATAACAATCTTTACACTATCTTTTTTGAA
>NZ_JBMLRC010000170.1:0-14554 GCF_049241225.1 Emticicia sp. | reverse complement strand
TTTTAAACACAATGAAAAACTTACTCATAACAATCTTTACACTATCTTTTTTGAATGGTTTTGGTCAGTTAATCACAAAAATGCCTGAAATAGATGACCAAACAAGCTACGAAACTGATATTACGAAGGTCGAAATTCGTGGTGGCTACACCATTGTTTCGTTTAGTTATCAAATTGCTCAGCAGAGAAACAATTCTTATCAATTTCAATTTCCATTCCCCAATCAAAGTCAACCAAGCTCAAATTATACGATTTCATTTAACCCAAAAAGTTATTTGAATGGAAACGGCAAACGCTTCAAATACATTAAATGTACCGGTATTCCAGAACTTCCCGAAGAAAAGCAAGTATTTCCAGGTGAAAAATACCGTTTTACAGTTTATTTTGAAAAACTCGACGCTGGCATCGAAACTTTCAATTTGATTGAAGGTAAAAATCGCCCCGAAGAACGCCATAAATATTGGAATTTCTACGGTGTTCATATCAACAATCCACTAACACCTCCGCCAGCAGTTGCCAAAAAAAGTGCAGAGTCAGAAAAAGAAGAAGAAATATTGGTGACAATCAAAGGAAAATTGATTGATGCTAAAACCAACAAACCAATAGCAGGCAAAGTTTTGTATCGTTTCGATTTTGATGTGCAAAAAGCGGATTCAGTAAAAACTAGTGCAACAGGCGAGTACTCATTCAAAATTAAACCAGAAGCCTACACTTTTGTGGCATCAGCCAAAGGCTATGAGAATGCTCAAGAAAGCATGGATTTATCTAAAATTGGCAAAAGCCAACAGTTTTCGCAGAGCATTTATCTAAATCCAGTTGAAAAAGTAGTCAAAAAGCCAGAGCCGGTAAAAGAAGAAACTCCAAAGCCAGAACCGAAAGTAGAGACTGCAAAAGAAGAAACCAAAGAAATTAGTCCTGTAAAAATAGAAGAAAATAAATTTAGACTTGATAAGGTGTTCTTTGAAATTGGAGAATCAAAGCTTTTACCAGATTCGTATGAACAACTCGATGGGCTTTTGAAAATGTTAAAAGAAGACCCTAAAATGACTATCGTTGTTGAAGGTCATACTGACAATGTAGGCGACCCAACGCAAAATAAACGACTTTCTCTTGAGCGTGCCTATAATGTGCGTGAGTATCTGATTAGCAAAGGAATAGCGGGATTCAGAATTCAATTTAAGGGCTATGGTGATACAAAACCAATCGCTGATAATAATACCGAAGAAGGCCGTAAGATGAATCGTAGAGTTGAATTTGTGATTTTGTAAAGCATATAAAACAACGACTAATTTTTGTTTTAAAAAATAAATTGGACAGGTTGGTCGTTGTTTTTATTCATACATATCCGCAATTAATTCTATGAAAAGATTATTCAGTACGTTATTTTTCCTCTTTAGTCTATCAAACACTTTCGCACAACATATCAAACCAGATAGTAGCCAAACATCAAAAGACCTTTTAGATAGCTTATATATTTCTGAAATAGAGGCAGTCAAAGGAAAAGACAAAGTGCTGCATGCCGAACCACTATTTATCGACCTAATCAGAGACCTTGGTGCAAGAAAAGGCGAAAAAGAATGGAATGTTGGAATGGGCATGACCGACCATAAAAATTATGATACTTACAGTACATTAGTCGAATACGAATTTGCCCCAATTGACAGACTCGGCTTTGAAATTGAGCTACCATTCTCGTTTTCTTACCCGCTCGATACTCTTGTAAAGAAAAGTGAAATACCACAAAATAGACTCAATGGACTTAAACTCGCCACGCAATATTCGTTCTTTGTAAGCGAGAAATACAGTACAAGTATGGCTATCGGCTATATTCATGAATTCGAGATGACCAATTTTAAGCAATATGGTAAAAAAAGGTTATTTGAAGGAAATGTCTATAATCCGTTTTTTGTAGCAGCAAAAAGATGGACGGATAATATGCACACATTGCTTTATACGGGCCCATATATTCAACACCATTTCAAAGACAATTCACTGCATACAACTTGGCAAATCAATAGTAACTTTCACTACATGATTTCTGGCACTAAAAACTTCATTGGTGTTGAGCTTAATAAGGAAATCAACAAGCGTGACTTTGATATGACCATCCGACCACAAATGCGTCTGACGATTAGTGATAAAATGCTGGTCGGAATTGTTACTGGCATTCCTATCAATCGTGAAAGTCAGCGGTTCAGTACATTTATTAGGGTCATTTATGAACCAAGTCATCGAAGTAAACATAAATCTGCCTCGTTTAAGTCTTAGTTTTTTGTAAATTAGAACCTATAATGACATGAAAATCTGTTCTGCTCAAATACAATCAATCAAAGGCGATATTGAAAGAAATATTCAAAAACATATTTCTTTCATAAATTTGGCTATCGAAAATGGTGCTGACCTTATCTTTTTTCCTGAGTTGTCACTGACAGGTTATGAACCCACTTTGGCGAAAAAATTGGCCACAACCCAAGATGATAAACGATTTGATATTTTTCAAGAAATAAGCGATAACGAAAAGATTATCATTTGTGTTGGAATTCCCACTCAATTCAAAGAGCATGTTTGCATCAGTATGGTGATTTTTCAGCCGCAAACTTCAAGGCAAACTTACTCAAAACAAATGCTTCATGCTGATGAATATCCGTATTTTGTGAATGGAGAACAGCAAGTTTTTATTTCGCACAAAAACTACAAAATTGCTCCAGCCATTTGTTATGAATCTCTACAAATTGAACATTCAGCATATGCGGCTAGCAATCGAACAAATATCTATTTGGCAAGCGTGGCAAAATCGGCCAAAGGAGTTGAAAAAGCTAATTTACATTACCCCGAAATCGCCCAACATCTAAATCTTATAGTACTGATGGCAAATTTAGTTGGCCCAGCCGATGATTTTGTATGTACAGGAAACTCTGCTGTTTGGAATAAGGAAGGCACATTACTCGCTCAACTTGGTGATACTAATGAAGGAATCATCATTTTTGATGCTGAAACTCAACAATTCTCTACTCAAGTCATCTAAATTTTTCTGTAAAAGATAAAACAGGTATTTCTACCCATCCAAAACTCTTGGTTGTTCTTTAGTTTTGAATCAGCGATTAGAGCTTATCCTAATCGTCATTTTTTCGATTCGAACCGTTAAAACTATCAGAACAATTTATGAAAAACGAACATATCGACATCGCCATCATTGGTGCGGGAGTTTCGGGTGTTTATAGTGCATGGAAACTAAAACAAAAATATCCCAACAAAAAAATCGTAGTATTTGAAGGAAGCGACCACGTTGGTGGGCGTTTGCTCTCAGTAAAACCACCCGAAATACCAAACATGGTGGCCGAATTGGGTGGAATGCGTATCCTCGAAAACAATCAGAAATTGATTGTAAATCTTATAGCAGAGCTAAACAAAGAACTTTCGAGTGACGAACAAATCGAATTGTACGATTTTCCTGTTGACCAACCACAAAACATTGCCTATTTGCGTGGAGAACATCTACGTTTAGCCGATTTTACCACCAAACCCGATAAAGTTCCATACAACCTTTCGTTTTTAGAGAGAAGTAATTCGTCGGGAACAATCGTTGTGAATGCCATTGAGCAGTTAGTGCCTGGAATTACTAACCCCGATTTGACTGAAGATGACCGTCTCGAAATGACCAAAAATGCTACTTTCGAGGGCGTTCCATTGTATAAATTAGGCTTTTGGAATTTACTTTACCGAGTAATCAGCGGCGAAGCTTACCAATTTTGTTTGGATTCTGGTGGCTATAATTCAACGATGGTCAACTGGAATGCAGCAGCAGCCATTCCGTGGTATTTGTCAGATTTTGGCATTACACCAAAGTATAAAGGCTTCAAATACGGCTTCCAACAAGTGCCGATAACCTTAGGAAATTTCTTTGAAAAAATCGGTGGAGAAATTCGTCTAAACTCAAAGTTAGAAGCTTTTGAGTGGAAAGATGACAAGTTTGAATTAGTTATCAATGGCGAAAACTTGACTTCAAGCCAATTGATTTTGGCAATGCCACGCCGTTCACTCGATTTATTATCGCCAAGTTGCCCGAAATTGCAAGAAATTCAGTCGCTAATTGGCTCAGTTACCCCTCGTCCACTTTTCAAGGTTTTCACTACATATTCAAATCCTTGGTGGCGAGTGGCTGGTTTTACTGATGCAACTGGAAAGTACGTGCCATTGCAGTCGGGTAGAACAGTTACAGATTTACCAGTTCGTCAGACTTACTATTGGCCAAACAATGATGGCACTCCTGCCGAAAGTGGTACTTCGATGCTGCTGGCAAGCTACGACGATGGTTCAAACATTGGTTTTTGGGATGGTCTCCGCCCTCAACGCAAAAAAACTTGGGCCGAAGACAAATCGCATACCGAAATTGAGGAACCATTTGAAGGAGAAGCTGAAGAAAATGAAGCTTCGACAGAATCTGACGGTTTAAATCAAAAATGGTCGCAGTATAAAGCTCCACGTAAGATGATTACGGAAATGGCTCGTCAATTACGTAAAATTCATGACCTTGACTTTACGCCAAAAGTACGCAGTGCTGCTTTCCGTGATTGGGGCGAAGACCCTTACGGTGGCGGTTGGAATAGCTGGAATATCGGTGTGAAAACTTGGGAAGTAAGAGACAAAATCGTTCATCCGATTGATAACTGCCCAATGTATATTTGTGGAGAAGCCTACTCCGATGCCCAAGGTTGGGTTGAAGGTGCTTTGCAAACGGCTGATATCATGCTCAGCAAGCTATAAAGTGAATCATAAAGCACTTACCACCAAGGTTTTATTCTTGGTGGTAAGTTTTCCAATATTCACTCATTGAAAGCTATAATTGCTTGGTTTAAAACCTAATGTTTTCTACAATATCGCTGGCCATCATGCTTGTCATGCCGAACCTTTCGGAGGCACGGTCACCTGCCACTCCGTGTTGATAAACGCCCAAAATTGCAGCTACTTTTGGCTCGTAGCCTTGAGCTAATAAGGCCGTTATGATTCCCGTCAGTACATCGCCACTGCCAGCGGTAGCCATTCCTGCATTACCCGAAGAATTAAAATGAATTGTTCCATCGGGCAAAGCAACGGCCGTATTTGCCCCTTTCAAACAAACAATTAGTTTCTTTCTTACAGAAAACTCTTGTAAAAAATCTAATTTTTCATAATCATCCTTCCAAGATTTACCAATCAGATTTCTAAATTCTTTTGGGTGTGGCGTAAGAATTGAATTTTCTGGAATTTTATTTATGGCAGACCGCCCCTTCTCAGTCGAAAAATTATTTAGAGCATCAGCATCTAACACCATCGGGATTGCTAAATCTCGGCAAATTTCGCAGAGTTTTTCTAAACTCGTTCTAATGATTCCGTTCACACCAATTCCTGGCCCAACGCCAACTGCTTGAAAATGATTAATAAAATCATCAACATGAAAGTTGGTAGCAATAAAATCGGAGCTTTTACTATTCCAAGACTCCCAGTACATCGCTTCGGGCAGAAGTGTTTGCATAATTGGCAAGCCAGACTTTACAGAATGTACAGTAAGTTTTCCTACGCCCGAACGCATACACGCACGAGCCGCAAGCACAGCCGCCCCCATCATTCCGTGGCTTCCCGCAATGAGTAAAGCATGGCCAAATGTACCTTTATGCGAAAACTTCTTGCGTGATTTTATCAACTTCTCAACTTCTTCAGGTGATGAGAAATAGTATTGCGTTTCAGTATTCTGAATCAAATCTTTATGCAAACCAATATCAACAATGTGCCATTCACCCACAAATTCTTCATTCTGTGGCAACATGAACGCTAATTTTGGTAATTGAAAAGCCACTGTATGGATAGCTTTAATAATTGTATCTGTCGAATTATTTGACTTATCAGCAAACAAACCCGAAGGCATATCAACTGATATAATTGTCACTTCACTCCTATTAATATTTTCGATTACTGATTTTAGCAAACCCTCAATCGAACGAGAAAGCCCAGAACCTAAAAGTGCATCAATTATTACATCATTTTCAGAAAAATGGAGAGTAAAATATTCATTTTCAATATAATTAATAGTCAGTTGCCTTTCTAAACGCTTTTGATTTATCTGAAAATTTTCTGAGGTTTTATCCGAATATTTTACCACAAAAACTTCCAAATCATAGCCCAAAGGTTGAAGCATTCGGGCAATTGCCAAGCCATCTGCCCCATTATCGCCGAGTCCACAAAATATTTTTACTTTGAAATTTCCAGTTTCAAAATTCTTGCAAAACCAATTAACAAACGCCCTTGAAGCACGTTCCATTAAATCAATCGAAGCGATTGGTTCGTGCTGAATCGTGTAAGCATCAGCTTCTCTTATTTGTTCAACCGACAATATTTTCATGGATTTTCTTTCTTTAAATCTTAAAATGTATTTAATTCGTAAATATCGTAATTAACTTTATTGTTTTTTACATAAACTTCCATTAAAGCCATTGAAAATAAGTGTAATTATACCAACTTTTAATGAAGCCGAAAATATCGGTTGCCTCATCGAATCCTTAAAGATTTATGGGGATGAATTTCTACATGAAATAATCGTTGCTGATTCACCCAATTCGACCGATAATACAACAGAAATTGCTCAAAAATTAGGTGCGATTGCTCAAAAATCGCCTCGAAAAGGCAGAGCCTGCCAGATGAATTTTGGTGCTTCAATTGCCACTGGAGATATTCTTTACTTTGTTCATGCCGATACAAAAATCAACCCCGATTATGCCAATGATATTATCAAAGCCATTACGAAGGGTCATGATTTTGGGTGCTACCGTTACCAATTCGATGCCAGTGATTGGCTATTGAAAGTAAATGCATTCTTCACTCGCCTACCATTTATTTGGTGCCGTGGCGGCGACCAAACACTTTTTATTCGCAAAGAAGATTTTCTGAAAGTTGGTAAATTCAGAGAAGATTACCAAATCATGGAAGACTACGAATTTATCATTCGTGCAAATAAAGTGCTGAAATTTAAGATTATTCCTAAAAATGTAATCGTTTCTGCCCGAAAATACAAAACTAATTCCTATCTTCGGGTTCAGAAAGCAAATTTTAAAGTCATGCGAATGTTTCTGAGTGGAAAGGCTTCTCAGCAAGAAATGACCGAAACATACCGCAAAATGTTAGATTACCGATGATGAAATATGATATGTGTAGGGGAAATTTACTCTTAGGATGTCATAGAGTAAAAATCATTAAAAACTCCTATTAAATATTTTATGTCAGAATTGATTAGTGGAATTCAGCAAGTTGGAATCGGTGTGCGAAATGCCCAAGAAGCATTTAGTTGGTATAATAAAACCTTAGGGCTGAATGTCCCCCTTTTTGATGATGTTGCCGAAGCAACCCTCATGACACGCTACACAAAAGGCAATGTTCGCCAACGCCGAGCAATTTTAGCACTCAATATGGCTGGTGGTGGTGGTGCCGAAATCTGGCAGTCGAATCGTCCCGAACCATTGGCGGCAGATTTTGAACCACAAATTGGCGATTTAGGCATCTTTGCCGTAAAAATCAAATGTTCTGATGTAAAGCAATTTGCTGGTAGTCAGAAACTCTCAACTACTCAATCGCCCGAAGGTAAACCAACCGCTTGGCTCAAAGATAGCTACGGCAATCAACTTCAAATCGTTCAAGATAATTCTTGGTTTAAGCCCAAAGAGAGTATCACGGGTGGGGTTTTAGGTGTAATTATTGGTGTAAGTGATATCGACAAAGCACTTAAATTATATAAAGATGTACTTCAAATCAGCGAAATAGTTTATGATAAAACTGGTAAGTTCGATGATTTGAAAGAATTAAATGCCGATAAAAAGCAATTCCGCAGAGTTTTACTGAAAAAGCCTATGAATAAAACGGGGGCCTTCAGTAGATTACTCGGAAATGTTGAGATTGAGTTGGTACAAGCCCTCGAAGGCTCGCCTAAAACTATATTTGAAGGCAGAAGTTGGGGCGATTTAGGCTTTATCCATGTTTGTTTCGATACTCTTGATATGGATACCCTCAAGAAAAAGTGCGAAGCTAATGGTTTTCCATTTACAGTCGATAGCGATGACACCTTCGATATGGGCGAAGCAGGCGGACGTTTTACGTACTTAGAAGACCCCGACGGCACACTCATTGAGTTTGTAGAAACGCACCGAGTACCTGTTTTGAAAAAAATTGGCTGGTATCTGAATCTCAAAAAACGCAAAACGCAAAAGCCTTTACCCGATTGGATGGTTTCGACGATGGGTTGGGGAAAAGTAAAAGCATAATCAAAAACGCCCGAAATTGGGCGTTTTTTTTGTAACACAAAATTCCATTTTGTCCATCTTTGAAAAATAGAACAATACAATGGCAACAATCTACCATATCACCACCAAATCATGGTGGAGTAAATTTGAAAACTTGGATTACTACGAAAGTCCAACTTTTAATGAAGAAACTTTCATTCATCTAAGCACATCCGAACAAGTTTCGGGAGTTTTAGAAAGATACTACGCCGGTCAAACTGATTTACTGAAACTACATGTTGATACCGAGAATCTTTCAGCAGAATTGAAATACGAACAAGCTACCAATAATGAGTTTTTTCCGCATTTATACGGAAGATTAAATAAAAGTGCGGTATTTGAGGTGGAGAAGATTTGAAATAATTTATTCTAAAGACGTCTCAATAATTAATAATGATAATTTAGACGTCTTTTTTTTAAATATTTTTATTTCATATATTTGGGATCTAAAACCAAATCAGCTGTTTATGAAATTAAAATCTACATTACTTGTATTATTGATCTGCCTGTTTTTTAAGGTAAATGCACAATCTTCTTCAAATAGTGTTTATACCTACTTTTATTCACCATCTAATATGAGTCTTCAATGTGGAGACCGCCTAATCAATGGCCGAATCTACCAAAATCAGAATAACAACAGAAACATAGTTTTTGGAGAAAATAATAAGTATTTTCTTGAAATCGCGGCCAAAGGTTCTACGGTATATGCAAGAACTCAGGCAATAAAAACGGATATTCAAAGTACAGGAACTGCACAATTTTTACTTCCTGACACACTAAAATTAGGTAAATCGTATCTTTTGAGAATGGTATCTACCAATCCTGCATTGATTTCGGATACGCCTTATGAAATTGTTTTTGGCAACGGAAAACTCCCTTTTGATGTCAGTTTTAAACAAGAAGTTTCGTATTTTCAGCATAGCAACCAAGCTTATTTGAATTTCCGGGTAAGCCAACCAAATACTCAAACCAGCCGATATAATGAGAGTTTAAGTTACAGTATCAAACTTTCTAATGGGAATTCGTATCAGCAAAGTATATACGGAATGCCCTATACTTCTAGCTTTCTTGTACTACCTAAAGATTCGATAAATGTTTACAAGATAGATGAGTTTGTAAACAACTGTGGCGTAAAAGGGAATATTGATGGCGATGCTACGGTTATTAAAAAAAGTTTTGTTGATAAAATATATATTAAAAGTGTTTACTCATCGAGAATTATCTGTGCGGGTTCAAAGTTAAATCTTGATGTTGAATCAAAATCACTTACCACAAATTCCAAACTCAAACTTGAGTATTCAACTGATTATAATTTCAGCGAAGACAAAATTACATCGATAGATGTTAAAATAGATAACAACCAAAAAGTAATTGTTGATATTCCGAGCAATGTTTCACTCGAAACTTGGACCTACTTCCGTTTGGTGAGTGACTCACCTAAAATGACTAGCAATAGGTTAGATTTTCTTTTTAAACCAAAGCCTAGTTCCATTACTCCTTATCTAACAACTTCACAAAATAATAATCTATTAATTTATTTCAATCATTTTGTGAATAACAACTCAAACTACAACGGTCCGATTGTTGAAGCTGTGGTAAACGGCACCAAATTAACTCAATCAGATCTAACTGAAGGCAGTTGGACTTTTCCGATGCCCAAAAAAGACACGGTATTTACTTTCTCGAAGATTGTGAGTTCGTGTGGTGAAATTCCAATAAATCAATCAAGAATTGTAGTGCAACCCAATAATTTTGTAACTATTGAACTCGAAACAAATCAAAAAGAAGTCTGTCAAGGACAAAGTGTTGTCTATAATTACAAATCTTCAAATCCGGCTAAAAACAATAGTATTCGATTTTTTGCCTATATACAAGCCTACGGAAGAGATATGAACATTGCCAATACGCCGTATGTGTTCGCTAATACTTCAAATCTTCAAACCATTGTTGACCAAGAAAACAAAAGCGTTACAATCAAGATTCCTACTAATATCAACGAACAACTCTTATCACAATTTAAAACGAACAATCTGCTCTTAGAAGAGGTATATTTAAGTATCTATGCCAGTAGTAATGATTTTAATTTGAGAGTGAACAGTACGAGTAGTATTCGAACACAAATAAATCTAAACCCTGTTGTTTCACTCACAACTCCTTCCATAACAGCTGAAAAACCAGGTTATATAAACCTTCCTGTTAAATTTTCCGGGGGGCCAACTATTAATTACAAACTCTCGAATGGTCAAGAAGGATCAATAAATCATACTAGACCTGATTGTAACTCATGTAGTTCGGTTTTCGGAAATTCAAATTTCATTAGAATTCTTGCTCAAAAAAATGAAACTATAAAGTTTACTTCCGTCGAAAATGCTTGTGCTATTGGAAGCGTATCTGGCGAAACAAAGATTGTTTTAGATGAAACAAAACCATCCCTCATAATCGACGAATCAAAAATTTTAAAAGCTATATGTCGAGGTTCGAATATTGATATTCCATTTTTAAAAACTGGTAATTGGCCTGAAAAAAACACATTTAAGATTTATACTCGCACCTATTACAATGATAATAGCATCAAAAACACTACAACTGTTGTCAGCGAATCAGAGAAATTGCAAATAAAAGCATCAACAAATGAGTCTGAATATTTTTTTGATGTTTGGATAGAAAGTAACGGATCAGTTTCGAATACAGTGCGAATTGCTCTCGAGTCAAAGCCCAATAATTTATCTTTTACTACCAACCAGGTTTCAAGCTCATCAGTGTTTGATGACAATACTGAGATCATTAGTGTACCTAATGCATATTCTCAAACCTACTTTCAATTTAATGGCTATGGCAGTAATTTAATATTTACTGTTAATGGTAAGCAGAACAAACCCACTTATCAAAGCCTATCTTATTCAAGTTATTCAGATTACATTAAGAATTCGTCGAAAGATACTACCTTAACTTTCAATAGTGTATCAAATAGCTGTGGAGTAGTTGAAGTTAACAAGAAATACAAAATAGTCGGTGTACCAACGGTAATCTTTAGTTTTGAAGATAATGCAAAAAACTTTCTTCCTGTTTCTCCGTGTGCGGGATCAAAAAGAGTAACTGAGTTTCAGTATTATGGTAAAATTCCAGAGAAAGATTCTTTAGTTGTCCAACTTGCTAAATATAGTCAAAAAAATCCTTTACCATTAGAATCTAATAAGCTCAGATTCTTCGATGTACCAACAACCCGACAAAAACAAACACTCATCTACACATTGCCCGATACATTATCGGGAGAATATGTATACAGAATAAAATCACTTACGAGTAATATTAATTCAAACTTTAATTATTTGAGCTATACTATTCAGCAAAAACCAAGCGTAAAACTCACAGCTAAAAATAATAAAAATGAAGTAATAGGTATTCCTGGTGCTTCTCTATACTTGGATACTAAGCCTGATCAAAACTCAACATTTTATGTTACGCTCAATAACGGTCAAACTTATTCTAACTTTGAGTTTGGACTTTATTACGACTATATTCGTTCAGAAAACAGCAACGACTACAAAATGCAATTACAAAATTATGGCAAGTATTTTACTCCATTTACCACTACCAATTATTCAATAAAATCTGTCTTTAATCAATGCGGCGAAGGGAAATCGGAGGGAAATGTAACCATTGTCGTTCAACCAGCTGTACGTCAGCAATTTAGCAACACTTCCTTGAGCAATACATATTGTAATGGAGACAGCATAAGCCTCGATTTAAGTTATTATGGAACATTCCCGAAAGATACGCTTATGGGGCTATATTTACATACAACTGCCAAAGCATCATATAATCTAGAATTGACCACTTTCAAAAACAACCCAAAAAAAATCTCAGTAAAACTTCCAACCGATATCAATTCAGGTTATTACTTTCTACAAATTCGCAAAAAAAGTAGAAGTATGATCTATAAGTCGGGTAAGAATATGAGTTATGATTCCCTTCAATATGTTCAAGCAAAACTCAATTTAGATAGTGATATTTCCTTTCTATCAATTGCCTCTGCACCAAATATTGCATTGAGTGGCTCTACCGAGATTTTCGTAGGAAATTCTGCAACTTTGTATATCGAACCACTTAATCAAAAAGGTGAAAACTTCGCAACTTCCAAAGATACTATTTCCTTGGTTGGAGGAATGGATTATCATTATCAATTAAGTAATGGCAATAAATATAGTAGCAACAGTCAAAACTTTAGTCTTTCTCCACTTAAAACAGAAACCTTTTCAATAACTTCAATTAAGAGTGCATGTGGTGAAGGAAAAGCCGTTGGTTCGGCAACTATAATTGTTTTACCAAAATCTGATAAAAGGATCGAGACAGTCGGATATTTTAGAAACAAAGGCAATTATGATTCGTATTACAGCAATTACCAAGATTTTTGTGCCGGAACCAAAGACTCTATCGATATAAAAGTATTTGGCAAAGACCTAAATATTCAGAAATACTTTGTGGTGTTATCCGATATCTCGGGAAATAACTATACCGCTGTTAAAACCGAAAAAACATCGATAATTACCGACTCGCTTACTTATAAAATGATCAGATTATGGTTTCAATTACCAGAAAATTTGGCCACGGGAAAGACCTATCGAATCAAAGGAGTTTCGGAAGATAATTCCATTTTAAGCACCCCCCTAGTAAACCCTCTATCGATAATCGAACTCCCAACCGCCAGTTTGGTTGGTAATACTCAGTTCATTAATGGCGAAAAAGTAAATGCACTTGTCAAACTCACCGGTGACGCTCCTTGGTTGATTTCTGTGAAAGATAAAGATGGCAACTTTGTTTACAATGGTTTACCAACTAAAATTGATAGTACAGAGAAATTTAAAAATTATGAGCCAAAACTAATTTATACAAACGAATTAAAGTTGGAATTAAACCCAGAAAAATCTAATGTATACAAAGTTACGGATGTATTTAATGTAGCCTGTGGACTGGGAAAAGTTATTGCCGGCGAACTATCCGTCAATTTAGTTTTAGCCAACGAAAATCCAAATAATACCCACATTCAAATTTTTCCAAACCCAACTGTCAATCAATTAAATATTGATTTAAAAAGTTTAAACGCTACAACTTTAGTAGAAATCTTTGATCAAGTGGGCAAATTACTTGACAGCAAAAGCTTTAACCAAGACCAAATCCAGCAAAATCAAAGTTTGGATTTCAGTCAGTATAATTCAGGTGTGTATATAATAAAAGTCAACAGCGATAAATTCTCACAAACCTACAGGGTTGTAAAACACTAAGCTTGGGCCATTTTTAATATCTCTCGTAAGTATTCGGGTGATAGCGGCTAGCCCTCCGTAGACAATATATATTCTTAGCTTTTTAAGTTTCGTAGTGATGCATCAGTCGTCTCTACGAAACTTTTTGCATTTTAATTCATTACCAATTTTACCTATATCACATCAAAAACCTTTTTTCAGCTTCGCATTAAACTTAAAAATCAAGTAAAAACCCCTATTGATTGTAGTAGTTTAACTCTATGTAGCTTCACCAGAAGCCCCTAATTTTGTAATCACTTTACAGCCATGAAATAAGTAAGTACCAAAAGTCGGCTCTTCGGAGTCGGCTTTTACTTAATCAGTCTCAAACATATTAAAGATAAAAAGTTAGAAAATTCATTAGTTTAGGGTTAGTTAAAAAAACGCATAGCACACCTCTATTTTAGGGAGTGTGCTATTTTTGTTTCTGCAAATTATAGCCGTACTTTGTCTAAAAAATGAGTATATGTACGGAAAAGGAAAGCAAAAAGAGCAAAAAACAACAAATTCAAGCGAAAAATCTGGGCTTCACCCTCGAAACCCACATCGTTTTCGTTATGATTTTAAGGCACTAATTGCCTCTTGCCCAGATTTAGAAAAATTTGTTAGCCTCAATAAATTCGGTGATGAAAGCATTGATTTTGCCAATCCTGATGCCGTAAAAATGCTCAATCGTGCCATTTTAAAGCATTTTTATCAAATTCAGCTTTGGGATATTCCCAAAAACTATCTTTGCCCACCTATTCCTGGCCGTGCTGATTACATTCATTATATTGCCGATTTATTGGCTGACGACAACCAAAAGCAAATTCCAATTGGCAAGAAAATCAAGATTTTAGATATTGGAGTAGGTGCCAACTGCGTTTACCCAATCATTGGCTCGCAAGCCTACGATTGGGATTTTGTCGGCACTGACATCGACCCGATTGCCATCAAATCTGCCCAAAATAT
>NZ_JBMLRC010000169.1:0-10801 GCF_049241225.1 Emticicia sp. | reverse complement strand
TTGCTCGTTTGAAAGTAGCTTTCGAAGATTTAGATTGTATCAATCGTAACGAAGGTTTGATTTAATTCTGAAATAATATTCAATGGAAAAATCCTGTAAGGCTCAACCTTGCAGGATTTTTTGTTTGAGAACTAAAACTCTGTGGACTGTCGTCTGCGGACAGTGGACTAAATATTCTGAATACTCTCCGTCAAGACCTCATAAATCTCCAATAATCGGGCATCATCTTTCAGATAATCAAGGTGGCGATTAATGATAGTTTTATCATTCCTAATAGCAGGGCCAGTTTGTACATCGGCGGGGTCTTCGGCCTTTAATGCTTTTTTGAAAGTTTCTGAAATAATCGGTTTCAGCAAATCAAATTCAAGATTTTCGTTATCGGTGATACTTTTCGATAAAGCCAATAAATGATTAGTAAAATTACAGGCAAAAACCGCTGCTACGTGCAGCACTTTCCGCTCTTCCGAACTGAGCAAATAGACCGTATTGCTCATCTCTTGGGCAATATCTACCAAAATCTGTTCGGTTTCGTCATCGATTGCTTCAATACAAAACGGAACATTTCTTAAATCAAGAGCCTTATTTGCCGAAAATGTCATCAGTGGATAAAATACTGCACATTTTACGGGTAAGTCATGGTAGATAAGCATGAGCTTCTGTAAATCTTCCAACGATTTACTGCCCGATGTATGAGCCAAAATAGCATTTTCGGGTAAAATCAGTTTCGAGCAGACATCTTCCATTGCATCATCTGCCACCGAAAGAATAAATAACTCAGCTTCACTTTCCGAAAAATCGAGGTCGGTTTTAGCTTCGGCTTTATAGAGCATCTCACTAAGCTTTTCAGCTTTTGCTATATTGCGGCTAAATACCTCACAAACAGGGTGATGATGATTCTCGAATGCAATGCCCAGATGCCAGCCAACATTTCCAGAGCCAATGATAGAAATTTTCATTATAAAACTTTATTTATCAACAGCAGCCAATTTAGAGCAAAATATCGAAAGAGCGAAAAAAAAGTGTTCAGTTTCTTTTAATTTGTAGAATATTATCTTTATTATTGCCATCTCGTTTTGAGAACCTTTGTCTTTCTTATATAAATATAGTCCATGAAGAGCCTCCTTTCACAAGGGACTAAAACAAATTTGCACGAAATTACTGAGAAGTATTTTTGTTGTTAATTATGAAATATTAAATAAAATCTTGTAGAAAACCAATCCATTTGTGTTACTTGAAAAGCTATGAAGAGTCTGAATAGATGAAAGGATTTACTATGTTTAAATTTACCGTATTGGTAGGCACTGTGGTGCAAGATACAACCAAATATTATTTATGAGCAGACCTAAAGAGGTGAATCAGTATATAAAAGTAGTTTTACTTAAAACCCCAAAACAATTAATAAAATGATGAAGAATTCCTTTTTGACACTGTCGGCAGTGGTGTTGAGCTATGGCCTTTCAATGGCACAGAGCGACCTCCCACCAAATGCTGTACCAGGAAAATGCTACGCAAAATGTTTGAAACCTGCCCAATTTACTACTCGTACTGAACAGTATGTTTCAAAGGAAGCTGGTAAAATTCTTACAGCATCAGCCCCCGAACTTACTACAACTACTGAGCAAGTACTTGTAAAAGAAGGTAGTAAAGTTATTCAAGCGTCGGCTTCGGCTTATAAAACTGTAACTGAGCAAGTATTAGTAAAAGAACCAGGTAAAAGAACTGAGGTGATTGCTGGTTCGGGTTCGTATAAAGCAGTAACTGAGCAGATGGAAACTCGCCCAGCGTACAAGCGTTATGAAATTGTTGGTTGTAATCAAGCCACAGGTACAGGTAGTGGTGCTGGCAAAGGTGCTGATGTAAATGCTCCTTGTTTCAAGCCATTGACTGAGCAAATCATGGTTCGTGAAGGATACAAAAAGTTAGAAGTAATTCCTGCTCAATTTAAAACCGAAACTGAGCAAGTTATCGTAAAAGAGGCTTCAAAACGCTATGAGGTAATTCCTGCGGTTTATAAAACTATCACTGAGCAGTATATGATTAAACCTGCTTATAATAATTTAGTGGTAGATAATAACATAGAATTTAAGGCCGTAACCGAAAGAGTTGAGGTTCGCCCAGCATATAAGCGTTATGAGGTAGTACCTGCTCAATTCAAGACAGTAACTGAGCAAGTATTAGTTCGTGAAGCTGCTCCTGCGGTTGCGGGTGGTCAACGCCCAAAATATAAAACTGTAACTGAGCAGTTTTTAGCAAAAGAGGCATCTAAACGCTACGAGATTGTACCTGCAACTTACAAAACAGTGACCGAGACAGTTGTTGTAAAAGAGCCAGTTAAAACTTTGATAGTTACGCCGCCAGTTTATGAAACTATTACCGAAAAAGTAAAGATTCGTGAAGCATATACAAAATATGAAAAACGTAAACTCGACCCATCGTGTTTGAGTGCAAATCCAGATGATTGTTTGCAGTTATGTTTGGTTGAGATTCCAGCCGAATACAAAACCGTAACAAAACAAGTATTGAAAACTCCTGCTGGTGTAAGAGAGAGCATAACTCCTGCTCAAACTGCCACTATCACGAAGCAAGTAATTGCTCAACCAGCATCGGTTCGTGAAGTTGAAGTGCCAGCTCAATATGCAACATTTACAAAGCAAATGCTTGATGGCTACGAGCCAGCAGGTGCTGGATTGACAGCTGCTCAAGCTTTTGTGGGAGGAACGTCTTCGGCACAGTATGCAACCATCACAAAAACAGTCATTGCAGTACCTGCACAATACAAAGAAATTGAAGTTCCTGCACAGTATGAGACTATCACGAAGCAAGTAGTTGCTCGTGGACCACAAACGAGAGAAGTAGCAGTAGCGGCTCAATTTGAGACAATTTCGAAACAAATTGTTGCACAGGCAGCACAAGTAAAAGAAATTGAAGTTCCTGCGGTATATGCTACTCGCACAAAACAAGCTTTGGTAGCTCCTGCCACAACACGTGAGATTGAAGTACCAGCAGTATATGCTACTCGTACGAAATACACTTGTGCTGATGGCTCAAGTGCTTCAACTGGAAACGGAATCGTAGCGGGCAACGGTGGATGCGGACCACAAGTTCGTGAAATTGATGTTCCGGCCGAATATCGTACAATTACAAAATATGTAGTTGACGGACAACCAAAAACTCGTGAAATCGAAATTCCGGGTGAGTATCGTACTATCACAAAGCAAGTTGTAGCAAATGCTGCGGGTACGGTAGAGAAAGAAATTCCGGCTGAATACCGTACAATTACTAAAACGGTTGTGAAATCAGCTGCAGCAACTTCAGAAAGAGAAATTCCTGCGGAATATGCCACTTATACTACAACCTCAATGACAAGTAGCGGTACGTATGCTGACTGGGTTGAGATTCTTTGTGGAAATAAAATTACTTCTGCTACGGTTCGTGCAATTCAAAAAGCTCTCAGAGCAAAAGGGTATGACCCAGGTCCAGATGATAACGTACTCGGACCACGCACCAATGCAGCGATTATCAAATACCAAAAAGATAACAATTTACCATCAGGTAACTTGAATCTTGAGACATTAAAATCTTTGGGAGTTGAGTATTAATCAATCAAGTTTTGGAAAAAAAGCGGCTGGTTCTATCACAGAATCAGTCGCTTTTTTTGTTCAAAATACCATAAAATCAAAATATTGATTAATAAATAAAAAATGGCTTAATATTTGATCAATGAAGATTTATCACCTTTCGCTAAGGATTCAGGAAAACGAAGGTTTATTTCTATTTATAACTTCAACATATTTCGCTATGAGAATAAAACTAATGCTCTTGCTGGGGGTCACGTTTGTAATGTTTGCATCTTACACCAATGTGGCCGAGGTTTCGCAAAGCCAAGTCAATTTTTACAAAGGGAGTTACGACGATTTTTTAAGAGAAGCAAAAAAACAAAAGAAGCCTATTGTACTCGATTTTTGGGCGAGTTGGTGCGGGCCTTGTAAGAAATTGGAAAACGAAACCTTAACTAATGCCAATTTAGTTTCGTATATAAATACAAACTATATGATTTATAAAGTGGATATTGATTCGTTTGATGGAATGGCGATTGCCGACCGTTTTGCGGTTGATGTTTATCCAACATTGATACTCTTAGACCACAAAACAAAATATGTGGCTCGGTATCGTGGTTTTTTTCCAGCTGATTATCTGAAAAATGAATTGGAAAAAAGTAAAAATTACAAAGGGAAGCGTTTTGTTGCACCCAAAAGTTCTGCAACTGCTTCTTTGTGAAGAGTAATGGCTGAATGACTTTATATATATTGAATTGAACCTTTAACTGAGTAGAAGCTGCCCTTTGTGGCAGCTTTTTTAGTATTCCCAACTTTTGGGTAATTGCATTTGTCGAGCATAATATGCAGGGCAGTATTTATGAATACGTTCGAGCAATTTGTTTATATCACGATCAAATTCGACAAAATAATCTTCGTGAAGTTTAGGGAGTTTTTTAAGTAAAAATTCAGTTCTTTTGGCAATATAAAGAGAAATCGTATCTGATTTTCCGCTGTAATGCTCCAGATTTGGGAGTTGATTATCAAAAAAAGTATTAAGTAGATAGAGGGTAAGCTCCACTTCACCGTATTTATCTTTAGTTATCTTTACATGCTGCGTAATGCGGCCATTTAAATCTCTCATGTCCATCATCATCCAACCTGGAGTGTCATGATACATTTTTGAAACTTTCAAAATCAGGTTTTTTATCTCAGCACGTTTGTGCGGTAAGTCTGATTCATCTTCGAGTAATTGAAAATAAAGCTGCTGAATCAATAGTTCGTTTTTTCCGATAAGCCTTATCAATAACTTATCTTTTTCTTTAGCGGGGAGGCTCAAAACAGCCTTTTCGAGTTCTTTAGGTAATTTAGGCATTCTGATAAGAAAAAAGGTTATCATTAAAAACGCCAAAACCTCCGAAATGTTCAGAGGTCTTGGGCAAAATTTATGTTAATATCAACCAATTATTTGGCACTGACAATCTCAACATTGAAAATGAGTGGAGCATAGGGTGGTATCGAACTTCCACTTCCTGTTGTTCCGTAGCCTAAGCTTGATGGAAACACAAGCGTAGCTTTTTCGCCGACTTTCATTTTTAAAAGACCTTCTTCAAAGCCTTTTACAACGCCATTTGCACCTAATAAAACATTGAATTGGCCAGTGTCGAATTGTTTACCAGTACTTACCAGAAACCCTGTATATTTTACTGATGTGTTGAGTCCTGCTTTGAGTTGAGTACCATTTGGTACTTCAAGAGTACGCAAGAAACGTAAACCACTGGCTGTTTTTTCAGTAACTGGTAACTTCGTCGCAGCAACGTATTCATCAATCATTTGGTCTTCAGAGCGAAGTTTTACGATTTCTAAATCTAATCTCAGTACGGAGTTTGATGGAACCGTTGAACTTGATTGTGTACCAAACCCTAATATTGAAGGCATTAGAAATGTTCCACGCTCACCTTCTTTCAAAAGAGAGAGAGCTTCCAAAAAACCAACAATGATATTCGATGCTCCCAAAACTACTTTAGCAGGTTCATTCTTTAATCTTGACGAACTATCTACTTTTGTGCCATTAAGCAAAGACAAAGTGTAATGGAAAGTTACTTCATCACCAATAGCGGCTGCTCTTCCCGAAGAGGTTTTGCTAATGGAATATCTCATTCCAGATGTCGTGCTGAGCATTTGGAGGTTTTTGCTACTTATATAGTCAGCTATCTCCTGAGCATCCTTTTTACTGGTAGCTTCGATGTCATTTTCTAAAAATCCACCGCAGGAACTGCCAATTACTGCACTTACTAAAACTAACAAAAACGCAATTTTCTTCATTTCACTGATTGATATATTTGAATTTTGTATTCAGCCCAGCATCGCTGGGCTGAATGGGAATATTATTTTACGTCTAAAACTTCCATTTCGAAGATCAAAGAACTGAAAGGAGGAATTGGGCCGCCACCTTGCTCGCCATAGGCTAAGTTTGATGGAATAAAGAAAATAGCTTTTTCTCCTTTTTTCATCATTGCCAATGCTTGCTCCCAACCTGGAATAACCGCACCTTGGCCAACTGTTACTTGGAATTTAGGGCCTGGCTTGCCAACCGAGCTATCAAAAACTTTACCGTCCATTAATTTACCGGTATAATCAACCGTTACAACTTGTCCAGCTTTAATCAGATCTCCTGTTCCTTCTTTAACAACGACACGATACATACCATATTGTGTTTTTGTGGCATTAGGGAAGTTTTTCTTTGCATAATCTTCCATCAACTTAGCCTCGTTGTTTTTCTTAGCATCTTGTGCTTTTTGGAAATCTTCACGCGTTTGAGTTGATTTGATTTTTACGATAAATCTGAAGTCAGAACCTTTCGTCACGCCAGCAGGTAGAGGTTGGTTCATACGTGCAAAAAGTGAGTCAACGCTGATGAAAACGGTTGCACTATCACCTTCGGTTAGGTGCATCAAGGCGTTTTCAAACGAACCTTTGTAAGTACCTTGTTGAGCTACCATCGTGATTGGCTGGTTGCGTTTGTAGGTATCTTCAAAAGTCGAATCATTGGCTGCTTTAATCACCAAGTCAAATGTTAGAATATCGCCAGTTTTGATTTTCTTGCCTTTTCCTTCCTCATGGATTTGGTATTTTGAGCCATCAGGGTCTTGTGTAACCTTAAATTGGTTACAAGAAAAAAGTAAACTTGTAGCCGCTGCAAGGCTCAATGTTGTTTTTAAAAAATTTGTCATTGAAAATTATGTATTAATTGAATTTTACGTTTTTATTTATAGTTATTCTGTTGATTATAAGTATTTTAAGTGTTGGTTAATTGATCTTTATATTGTGGTAACAACGCCAAAAACTTCTCGACGGTTTTCTCTAAAGATTCGTGCGAACGTCCACCAGCGGCATTTTTGTGTCCACCTCCATTGAAATGAGTTCTCGAAAATTCACTTACCGAAAAATCATCAACCGAGCGAAGCGAAATCCGAATCATGTCTTCTTTCTCGGTGAAAATTGCGGCCATTACTACGCCCTTAATCGAAAGTCCGTAGTTGACAACCCCTTCTGTATCGCCATTTTTTGAACTAAATCGGCTCAATTCTTCCTTAGAAATGGCCATGTAGGCCACATTGTATTCGGGAAGATAAGTGAGTTTTTCGCCTAAAACAAAACCAAGAAACTTTGTGCGTTCAAAGGAATTACTGTCAAAGATTTTACGATGAACTTTATTTGGATGAACTCCAATCGAAATTAACTCTCCTGCAATTCGATGTACTTCTTCGCTGGTGCTGTCAAATCTAAATGAACCTGTATCAGTTACCAAACCTGCGTAAAGGCATTCGGCGGCTGGAATATCAATCAACTCTTTATCGCCCAGTTTTTCGATTAACTCATAGATTAATTCGCAAGTTGCGGCGGCACTTTCGTTCCAATATACAAAATCAGCAAAGTTTTCGGGTTGCTGATGGTGGTCAATCAATACTTTTTTTGCTGCCGATTGTTTCACAAACTCTTCCATGCCTTTGATACGATTCAATGCCGAAAAATCAAGGCAAAAAATCATATCAGCATTGGTAATGAGTTCTTTTGCCAATGCTTGTCGGTCACTTTCAAAGTTGATTACCTCACTTTCGCCCGACATCCATCTCAAAAAGTCAGGATAATCGGTTGGAGTAATGATAACAGGATTGTGGCCTTTTTTCTTTAAATATGCGGATAACCCCAACGATGAACCGAGAGCATCGGCATCAGGATTTTGGTGAGTAGTGATAACGATTTGCTTGGGCGAACTCAAGAATTCGTTAAATAACGCTAACTTTTGATTTGACTCTGTAAAAAAATCTTGCATAACTCTACAAAGGTACAAAGGAAAGGTGGTAAATCAAAAATGCCAGTTAAGTGCTTTTCTGGGCTTTGGATATTTATTTTTACAAATATTTAAAGTCGGAAAGGGCTGTTTCTGAAAGAAGATAACTATTTTTGAACTTTGTTTACTACGACACCAAATATCATTTATTGAAATTTAACAGACTGAAATGAAAAAATTAACCCTACTTTTTGTACTGATAAGCTTATCTATTTCGGCTCAAAAAAAGACAAAACCTGCCACAACTCTTGCGAAACCCAAATTGGTTTTGGGTATTATGGTTGACCAAATGCGATACGATTACCTTTATCGCTACTACGATAAATATACCGAAGGAGGCTTCAAACGCCTAATGAACGAAGGTTTTAACTGTAAAAATAACCATTATCACTACGCAAGCACAATTACGGGCCCAGGCCATGCGGCGGTTTATTCGGGTTCGGTGCCTGCCGTGAATGGAATCATTGGTAATGAATGGTATGACCCATTGGCTAACCGAACAGTTTATGTGGCCGAAGATACGACGGTGCGTGCGGTTGGTTCTGGCGAAGCAGGTATAGAAGGCAAACGCTCACCAGTCAATATGCACACGACCACAATTACCGATCAGTTGAAAATTGCGAGTGAGTTTCGCTCGAAAGTAATAGGTATTGCCGTAAAAGACCGTGGGGGTATTTTGCCAGCAGGGCATTCGGCCGATGCTGCTTATTGGTTCGATGCAAAATCGGGAAATTGGATTACGAGTACGTATTACATGAATGATTTACCGCAATGGGTGAAGGATTTTAATGCTCAGAAAATGCCTGATAAATTGATGGCTCAGAAGTGGGAAACGCTTTTACCGATTGAACAATACACCGAAAGTGAAGCCGATAATCAAGAATACGAAAATGTTTTGTCGGGTGAAAAATTGCCAGTTTTTCCGCATACGATCGCTAATTATGGAGCATTGCTTACCTCGCCTTACGGAAATACGATTACGAAAGAAATCACTTTGGCGACGCTTCAAAACGAGAAAATGGGACAAGGAAAAGAAACCGATTTCTTGTGCGTGAGTTTCTCGACACCTGACTATGTGGGCCATGCGACTGGTACGCACTCAATCGAAATTGAAGATACCTATTTGCGTCTCGACCGTGATATTGGCGAAATTTTGAATAAGCTTGATGCTACTGTTGGTAAAGGAAATTACTTAGTTTTTTTGACTGCTGACCACGGTGTAACTGACATCGCTGGATTCTTGAAAAAACATAAAATCCCTGCAGGAACTATCGAGTTGGGCAAAGAAGTAAGTTATTTGAATGGTGAAATGGCAGCCAAATTTGGCGAAGGAAAATGGATAAAAGCACAAGATAATTATCAGCTTTACCTTGACCACGAATTGATGGCCAAGAAAAACGTGACTATGAATCAAGTGTATGAATTAGTTAGAGAAAAAATGCTGATTTTGGGTTCTTCGGTTTATCAGATTGTAAATTTACATGATATTAGCTCGTCAAATATTCCACCTTACTATAAGCCTCTTATCGAAAATATCTATAATCCGAAACGTAGTGGTGATATAATGCTTTTGTTTGAGCCATCTTGGTATAGCGGTTCTAAAAAAGGTACAACTCACGGAACAATGTGGCAAAGCGACCGCCACGTACCGTTGGTTTGGTACGGTTGGAAAATTCCGCAGGGAGAAACAGTTACGCAAACTTATATCTCTGATATTGCGGCAACATTGGCAGCTTTATTGAATGTTTTAGAGCCAAATGGCTGTGTTGGAAGTCCGATTAAAGATATTTTTAGTAAAAAATAAAGGTAAAATTGAATACTGCCACGAATACACGAATGTTTACGAATAAATTATTTGTGTATTCGTGGTATCCTATTTAGAACTTTGCAAGATGATAGTGATAAAAGGCGTACCGTTGAAAAAAATACAAGGAATTACTTTATTTCCTTTTATAATCGTACGCTCAAAAAAGCCAAGCAAGGTACTGATTAACCACGAGAAGATTCATATTCGTCAGCAACTTGAACTCTTGATTTTGCCTTTTTATATTTGGTACGTTGGCGAATGGTTGTATCATTATATACGTTGTCGTAGTTTTTGGCGAGCCTATCGTCAAATAAGTTTTGAGCGAGAAGCCTACGATAACGAAGAAGATTTTGAGTATCTGAAAAATCGAAAATTTTGGAATTTTTTGGAGTATAATGATTAAAAATACCCTCAATACTTAGCAACAGAGTTGCGAAATATTTGTAGAAAATGTGACAATTATTTTATTAAAGGTGCATCGCACCGTAATATAACCGCTTTTAATTGCGGTGAGATGCACCTTTTAGGTTTCTAAAAAATTTCTACACTACAAATATTTCGATGCTACGCACCTATTTCAAAGATTAGTCTCAAATACCAATTGAAGATTAAAATTATTTGTTTCTTCCCAAAAGCACTCCTTCAACAATCAAATATTGAGCAGCAATATAAGTTGCCATCACCCAAAGCCCCGAAAGAGGAATAGAGAAGGCAAATTTGTTTATGGCAATCAATGAGTCAGAAATGATGAATAAAATTGCTCCAATTAATACAAAACGATAGCTTTTTTGGTAGGTTTGGCGTTCTGCGGCCGTAATTCCCATCCACATAATGGCTGTGGCGTATGCAGAGATAGGTATCATAAAGCCTTTAGGTATCTTATTGCTCAGTAGTAAAACGAATAAAAAACCATAAATAATAAAAGGAAAACGTTTGTTGTAGTTGGTCACTCCCAATGGTTTAAATACGCCTGAATAACATATTTGTGCCACCAAAAACGAACCCAATCCAAGCAGAAAAAACTGTGGGTTTTTGCCTTGAAACATCAAAAAAGTATCTCCCAAACACGAAAAAATCAACGAAACCAACATCGTTTTATCGGAA
>NZ_JBMLRC010000168.1:0-3267 GCF_049241225.1 Emticicia sp. | reverse complement strand
TCAATGATTTGGGTGGTATGAGAAAGAAACTCAAAATCGACGAAAAAATGCCGAGCAAGGAAGAAGTGGAGGCTTGGGTGAAGTAAAATATTGAAAGGCAGAGTTTACAAACTCTGCCTTTTTTGTTTAATTTTGGTTTTATATTTTATTTCAATCAGATGACACAAGCAGAAGAATTAAGGCTTCATAATTTATTTATCAAGTTTAAAAATGAGGGAAAAACTTTATCTAAGATTAAAGATGAGCTTGGCATTGATGATACTTTGTTGAGAGAATGGAATAAAAACCTTACAGAAGCAAAAAAGCAAGATTTGGAATTACCTGAGCAGATAAAAAGTATAATTTCAGGAGTTAATGAAGATGGTCAATATCTGTACAATAACACTTTTTCATTTACGATAAGTAATCTTGAAAAAGTGAAGCTTGATTTACAAAGAATTATTCAAATTGAGATGGACTCTGACTTTGCTATTAGCCAAAGAGAGAAAGCTAAAAAATTCCTTCCTGTTTTTGAAAAATACTTTGATTCAATCACATCTATAAAAATTAATGAAGACGACTTTAATGTTGAATATAAGCTAAATACTGATGCAGAAGAAGTTAAGTTAATTGTAAATGAAGCAATAATGTTTTATGGTGAGTTTTATTACGGTGAACAAAAATACAGAGAACGTATTGTTATAAAAGATATTACTAAAGATACATACACAAAAGCTAAAAATATTCTTCCCTATACTTTAAAATCTTTAAAAATTCATAACTTTAATGGTATAACTCAGCAAATAGGCTTTGAACAGCTACCTATTGATACCCAATGGATATTTCTAATTGGAGAAAATGGTTTTGGGAAAACTACTTTATTACAAGCAATCGCAATAGGATTATTTGGAGAAAAGGATGAGGATAAAACTTTAGTAAGAAGTGGTTTCAATGGTGCGAAAATTGGAGTAGAGTTTTTTTATCAAAGCAAAAGTATAATTCACAATATTGGCGTAAATTTTAATTCTTTCCCATACCTTGCCTGCTACGGCCCTTCGAGATTACAAATTCAAACTGACCAAGCTCAAAATGATATAGCCAAGAAAAGTACAACTACATATAGCCTTTTTAATTCTGATGGAATTTTACTAAATATTGAATTTGAATTGTTGATTTGGTTTTTAGAAAAGAATGAAAAATTTGAAAAAGTAAAATCAGTATTTCTAAAACTTATCCCATATCTATCTGATATACAAGTTGATGTGCCAAATCGCAAGATTTTATACATCGAAAAAGAACCAACTGAAGATGGTGATACTTATAATCCCGTAACCTTTGAGCAATTAGCTTCGGGTTTTCGTAGTCTGATTTTGATGGTTGGCGATATGATTATTCGTTTATTCAAATCTCAACCAACAATTAACGAGCCTTCGGAATTAGCAGGTATCGTTATTATTGATGAACTGGATTTACATTGGCATCCAAAATTACAGCGAGAATTACCCAAATTATTGTCTTCTATCTTTCCAAAAGTACAATTTATTGCTTCTACGCATAGTCTTGTACCACTATTAGGAGCACCCGAGAACTCAGTCTTTTTACAAGTAAATCGAACAAAAGAAGCCGGAATTACGGTCGAGCGTATCACCGAAGATATTGGGGCTTTTTCAGCAGATAAGTTATTACGAGATGTTTTTGACCTTGATAATAAATATATGAGTGATGAAAAAATCAAGGCATGGGAGCGTTATTTAGAATTAAAGAAGTTGATTCGTTTTGAAGAAAATGGAGGTAAAAAGGAAACTTATTTAAATGAATACGAAACTCTCGGAGATAAATACAACTTTTCGGTATGAAGCGGCAAGTAAAAAAAGATGATTCTGAAATTATGGTCAATAGTTGGGAGTATCCTAAGCACACAACAGAGATTCAAAAAGTATTATTTGCAGAACAGCATTCAAGATGTGCTTACACTGAAACCTATTTTGGTAGAACTGATAAAAGAGAAATTGAACATTTTAATCCCGAATTAAAAGATACAAGTCAAGATGGCTATCATAACTGGTTTTTGGTAAAAGGGCAATGGAATAACGAAAAAGGTAGTATTCCACGGTGGAAAAAACATCAACCTTTATTGCTACCAACAGATGATGATTTTGAGAAAAGGATTGTTTATTTTGATGGTGACTATTTATGTAATCCAACAGATACAGAGGCTGAGAATCTCATAAAATTCTTGAAACTTGATGATGAAGAATTGGCAAAAGAACGAAAATTATATATTGCTCGAAGAAAAGAAGCAATAAAAAATCGCAATCTTGATGCCCTGACCTATTTCAATGAAAAGTTGGAAAAAGAACCTAATTCGGTTTATTTTATTAGGGCAATTGAAGAAGAGTTTGGAATACAGTTAAACTTGTAGTTAATGATATGTAAAAAAAACGAAGTTTTAATATTTTGTTTTATCAAACTCCCATCTACATACGTCTCACTTTCCGCAACTTAACAAATATTTTACAACGCTATTTACAGAAAAAATAAAAACTTTTGGCTATCTTGCTTATAAGCTATGTGACCACTAAGCTTCAAAAGTTTTTACAGCTAGGAAAAAGCTGATTACAATATAGACAAATCTTTAAAAATGGGAGCCGACATCCAATCTCGAAAAATGCTTTTTATGCAAGAATATCTTAGACTCAACGATGAACAAATCATTGATAAGTTAAGCGATTTATTGCATAAAGAGAAATCTAAAAAATTAAAGGTTAAATTGAAGCCTATCACTCAAGATGAGTTGGAAGCTAAATTAAGTCGTTCGGAGAAAAATATTGAAAATGGCGAAATTTACAGCCAAAGTGAGGTGGAAAATTTCTTCAAAAATAGATTTCAATAATGCCAAAACATAGCGTAATTTGGACCAATGAAGCTTTTGATGATTTACTTCTGATAGAAGATTTTATAGGTTTTAATAAAGCACAGAAAACCATTGATAAAATAATTGCTCGTGTACGTCAATTAGAAGATTTTCCATTATCAGGGAGAATTCAACCAACGCAAACAAAACAAGAATATCGTTTTTTGGTTGAGGGAAATTATAAAATCATCTATTCATATAGAACGGGTAAAGTTTATATCAATACCATTTTTGATACTCGACAAGACCCAGATAAATTGAAGGTGTAAAATCAATATACTGAAAAGCGTGGTAAAAGTGCCACGCTTCTTCTTTACACTCCCAACCCCACCCATATACGTCTCACTTTCAGCAACTTAACAAATATTTTACAA
>NZ_JBMLRC010000167.1:0-1548 GCF_049241225.1 Emticicia sp. | reverse complement strand
CTTCGAAAGTTTTTTCGCAACTGCTCAAAGTAAGAGCCGCTACTGCGAAAATTGAAGTAAATATTTTATTTATTTTCATTTTTTTTTGAGTCTTTAAATCTTCAACGACAGTTACTACTGCTAAAACAACAATACGAACACAACCCGAAGTTAGCTATTATTACAGGTGCTTCATAGGGCATTATAGCACCTAAACAACTCGCAAAACCAGCAAAATCGTTTTGATTACTAAGTGAGCAAAAAGCAACTGTTCCAAATACAGTCCCCAAAGAAATAGGCATAGAATAACTACAAAAATCATCACAAAAATTGGAAGGTTTTAACTTAGATTCAATATTTTTGAGAGAAATTTTTGAAGCTTGAGTTACTAAATCTTTTAATTTAACCTCATTCCCTATTTGACTTATCTCTCGATTATATTTCTTAAATATTAAAGAAAAAAACTTCATTTTATGTCCTGTAAAATCATTGTAAAACTCTGTAAGACCTGCTTTCTCAATTGAAATATTTATTTTTTTTATATCTTTTGATTTTAGTGTTTCCAAAAAATTATCAAGTTCTACTTTTGGAAGTTTATCCAGTTTTTGAAATAGAATAATTTCCTCTTCCCTTACATTTGTAAGATATGCAGTAAAATCTTTATCTTCAGATAAACTTTTAACAAAGTCTTGTTCAAAGCTTGAACTCTTTATTTCATTTTCTTCCTTACATGAAAGTAAAAAAATAAACATTGAAACTAACAATAAATACGTTTTCATTTTTCTGTTTTTTTTAGATTTATAAAATTATCTACAATTGCTTGTATACTGACAGCAGTACCAGCATATTCCAACATTTGCAGCTACAGCACCTAAGCTATATGGCATAAGTGATATTAAGCATTGTTCATATCCATATGGATTATTCTGATTGGTACCAGCACAATATAAAACTACTGCAAAATTTACTCCTGCAAGTACCGAAAATGACTCGCCACAAAAGTCTTCACAGTAATTAGCTGGTTTTAGATTAGCTCTTTTGGTTGAAAGTATTGCAGCACGTTTAAGCACATCATCAATTTTAATTTCATCACCTAATGATATTAATTCTTTTGTATATTTCTTGTGAATTGATAACAAATAACTTTTATTATTTTTTTCAAATTCATCAGAGAAGTCAGATAATCCAATTTTACGGATTGCAGTTTCAATCGTTTTACTATTTTTGGTTCTTAAATCAGATACAAAAATATCAAGGTCATCTTTTGGTAAACTTTCCATTTTTGTTATCAATACATCTTGCCCTTTTCTAATGTTTAAGACAAAACTGTTGAAGTCTTTATCTTCTGATAATTTTTTGATTAGAGACTCTTTAGTATTGATTTGTACTGTAGTCTTTACTTCACTATCATCTTTACAAGAGAGTAGAGAAGTGATACATAAAAAAAATAATAATTTTGTAATTTTCATTGTGTTTGAATTTATTTGATTTAAAATGTAAAATTTAAGTTGATTCCATATCTACGCATTGATGGTGTTTGCAAACCCGAAGAGCCACTTTCATTATACT
>NZ_JBMLRC010000166.1:0-2641 GCF_049241225.1 Emticicia sp. | reverse complement strand
CGAGGCAGGGTAAGTACATAGAGTTAGATTTTCATCCCGACATGAAACCTTACTTACTGCAATTGCAAAGCAAGTTTCTGATGTATGATGTGCGTAATGTACTGAAACTTCCAAGTTCATTTTCGATTCGGATTTATGAATTATTGAAGCAGTATGAGACAATCGGAAAAAGAAAAATGAGTGTCGAAGAAATCAAAGAAATGCTCGACATCAAAGAAAAATATTCGCTATATGCTAATTTAAAGCAGCGAGTGATAATGAAGGCTCAAACCGATTTAGAAGAATTTACTGATATAAAATTTACGTTTGAAGAAGTTAAAAGAGGCAAATCGGTTGAGTTTCTTATTTTCTATATCTTCAAAAACAAAAATGTTATAGATAGGAGAGAGGGTAGGGAAGAAGTTGTGATTGAGTATCAATTGACAGAAAAAGATGTGGCTGCAACCCAGATATATAATTTACTCAGAAACTTTAAAGGTTCAAGCAAAAGTACGGTTGAAGATTGGCTGAAGAAATATTCGATTGAGCATGTCATGAATCGTTTAACTTTTGTAAAAAATCAACTGGATGCAGGTAAAGAAATTAAGAATCCGATGGGACTGCTTCAAAAAATGATGCTTGAGCCTAATCTCTTTGACCCAATACAGGAAGAAAAGGAAAAGCAACAGGAAGTGTTACAAAAAGTGCGTCAGGAACAAGAACTTAAAAACCAAAGACTGAATAAAGAGCAGCAAACCGAGCGATTAAAGATTATCTATGAAGAAAGAAAATTATCGTTCATAAGTTCATGTTTTGAGCAGCTACCCAACTTATCCAAAGAGTTTCTGACAGATTTCAAAAATAGAAGAAACGAGGAAGACGCACCTTTTATAGTTCAGTTGGCCTATGACAATTATACCACTAACATTGCTGGAATCGAACCCGAAAGCAGTGTTGAAATCTTGTATAATTATAAGTTGGGAGGAAGTTTTAGTGCGTTATTGATAGAGTGGTTTGAAGCAAAATTTGTTAATGAAATGTCTCAAATTAAAAAGGATTTTGATTTGTCATACCGTAGTCTGATAAATGACTAATGATTTTATTAGTATTATATCGTGATAATTCCGATATAATGCTAATAAAATAAAACTTCTTATTGCACGCTCTTATTGTACAAGTATCTGTTTAGACTATGATATACCATTTTTGAGGGAAGAATTTCTGACAATTAATTCACCTGTAATAGCTTGTGTGTAAGGGAGAAAACTCTCTTTCTTATCAATGTTTTCGATGAGCATATTTATGGCAGCTTCGCCAACTTTGGCAGGAAAATGATTGAAAACTGTAAGCGATGGCTCAAAGAACTCAGCCAAAGCGTCATCGCCAAAGCCTACGAAAGCAATTTCCTCTGGAATTATCATTTTACGTTTCTTTGCCTCGACCATCATCTCAATGGCATTTCTCGATAGCATCGTAAAAATTCCATCGGGAGGATTAGGCAGACTCATGAAATAATCAAACACTCGTGTGCCATCGTTTTTTTTCATTTCTGAATAAACGATATAATCGGTGCTAAGTGCAATTCCATGTTTTTCGAGAGCAGCTTTATAACCCGCCAGTCGAATCTGAGAAATATAAAATTTTTCAGGACCAAGCATGATACCTATTTTTTTGCATCCTTGCTCGATCAAATGCTCTACTAAACAAAAACTCCCTTTGAAGTCTTCATGAATCACTTTGGCAGTATCAATTTCGTTGCAAACCCTATCAAAATTTACAATCGCAATACCTTTGTCAATCACATGCTTGATGTGGTCGAAAGAGTTGGTTTCTTTGGCGTGGCTTAGTAAAATACCATCAACACGACAGGCGATTAATGTTTCGGTATTCAAAACCTCTATTTCTTCTGACTCGCCCGAGTGGCAGACAATCACTCGATAGCCACTTCTGAGAGCCACTCGTTGCATTTCAGCTAAAGCTGTGGCAAAAAATGGTAACTCAACGTTCGGAATCACAACACCGATTGTATTGGTTTTACCTTTGTTTAAGCTCTGTGCCAGTAAATTTGGTTTATAATCAAGTTCAACCGCAGCATCAAGTACAGCTTTACGAGTAAGCGGACTAATATCAGATTTATCATTCAAGGCTCTTGAAACAGTAGCAACTGAGATTCCAAGATGCTTCGCCAAATCGACAATCGTAACCTGACCACTTTTCTTGGTGGGCTTGTTGCTTTCGGTTTCTAACACAAAATTGAAATCACACTGTTTGCAATAAAACCGCTGGCTGCCTCTCAAAAATCCTGATTTTATTACACCATCAACCGAATTGCATTTAATACATCTCTGCATAAGTATTGGTATTGTATTTTTCTGAGATTTTATGTAACTTTTTCAAATTACCGAAAATATAGAATTTTTACTAAATTTCTTGGTTTTAATTTTCTTAGTATAAAAACCTATCTTCAAAAAACCTCAAATAACATACATCTAAAACGTTTACGATACTTCTTGTTTAAATATTAGTGTCAATTTGACACTTTAAATTTGAAAATCAAAATTCTACAGATACTTTCGGTGAATCATTTATTCAAACACAATACTTAAACCTAATTTTATTAAAATTTTTCAAACAAAAACTCGATGAAACATGAAACAAAATT
>NZ_JBMLRC010000165.1:0-1402 GCF_049241225.1 Emticicia sp. | reverse complement strand
AGTTTAAGATTTGTTCCGATTTGTGTCACAACTTTTTGGATAAAATCATGATTTGAAATCACCGAGACGTTGTTGAGTAGAGCAGGAGTAACTTCTGAGTGTGGGTCGAAAATATATACTTTTTCTAAATTCAAATGATTGATGATATCGGCATAGACTTTTACAGATAACGCCTCTCCCATAACCATCACACGGTCTTGACGAGCCGCAGGAAAATAAGGAATAAATGCCGAAATTATTTTAACGCCCATGCGTCGAAGAGCATCGACCGTAATACATAAAAGCCCTAAATCATTAAACGAATTGATTCTGTGCGTAATCATCACTGGCAAAGAAATATCAAAGTCGGCTTTTATTTTGATATGGGGTTCTCCGCCATGAAAAGTGAAGCTCTCAAATGCAATTTCGTTTTCGTTCTGAAATGGCTTAAAATTATTATCTAAGTTGAGTATCATTTTGTGTTTGCGTTTATTTTACGCAAATGTAGTTTGTGAAAATTTAATGTGCAACTATTTTGTGTAAAATTTACGCAAATTTTATTTCAAAATGAAATCCTTCTTGTAGAAGCTGATTGTATTTTTGGGTATTAAATTGAAAAAACTTGGCAGGTCGTCCCGTATTATGCACCGAAATCTTCTCTGTTTCTTCTACAAAACCAAAACTGAGGATTTTTTTTCTGAAATTTCTGCGGTCAATTTCTTTTTCCAGAATCGTGCAATAGAGGGTTTCTAATTCGGAGAAAAGAAAGTATTTAGGTAATAAATCGAATCCGATTGGTTGATAAGTAAGTTTCGCTTTTATACGTTGAATAGCTTTTTCAACAATTTTATTATGGTCAAATGCTAAATTTGGAATCTGATTTACTTCAATCCATTGGGCGTGTTCGGCATCAGTGTCTGCCTTTATCGAAAGTTTTGAAGAATCAACTAAAGCAAAATAAGCAACCGAAATAACTCGATTGCGGGTATCCCGAAAAACATCATCGCCAAAAGTATAAAGTTGCTCTAAGTAATTGACTTCTACATTGGTTTCTTCTTTTAATTCTCTTTGAACTGCCTCTTTTAATGGCTCGTCATTCCTCACCAAACCACCTGGTAAAGCCCAATAGATTTCGTTTGTGCCAAATTTTTGTTGAATTAAAAGTACATACAATTTGCCATTTTGATAGCCAAAAACAATGGCATCAACGGCAACTCTAATATTTTGTATCATCGAAAATAAATGCGTAAAGTTTACACAAAGATAGCGTGTTTTAGTATTGCTATAAAAAAACAAACCTATAAAATCGGGGCTTCGAATTCGCTCGGCCACCGATTTTATAGGTTAGATTAAAAATTCAATCTAATATTACCCTAAATTCGTAATATCAAAAGGTAGTTTTCTGATACGTTTTCCGGTTGCT
>NZ_JBMLRC010000164.1:0-2912 GCF_049241225.1 Emticicia sp. | reverse complement strand
TAATCTCCGCATAATTTGCGGAGATTAGCAAAATTATTCTCCGCAAAAGCTTTTGGGTGGCATAATAGCCCCAAATAAAGTATCTTTCAGAAATAAATAAATCGCCCAATACTTACGTTAATGCAAAAGCCAATAAATCTTTGGTATTGGCATCAGTTTTTTGGAATAAATAGTAAATTTGTTTACGCATTAATCCTTTCTTAGCTATTACTTTATGAAATACATCCTTCCACTTACCATTAACAACCGCCGCACCAATTACCTTGATTTAAAAGGAAGATTTTCTGAAAGTAACGAGTCTTTTATCATCGAATTACCCTTAGAAAACAACGCTTTTACGCTGTTTTCGATTGATAAAAGCAAATTGATGCAGACCCTCGTGACCAACGAAAGTGATGTTTTGTTGGCCAATTTGCAGTTGAATGTGTCGTTTGATGCCACAATTCCGCAATTACACATTCATTTATCGACGTCGAGCAAACCCGCTGCGTTTCAAGCCAACACCGACGAAGAGGATGATTGGAAGAATCCAACAAAACCACAGCCAACGCTTGTTCAGACTACTTTTCAGCAAAATTCTTATCTCTTGGGCGACATTGAGTTTTCGGTCATTGATAATGCCAATGATTTTAAAATCATCGGTCATTACATCGACCATATTCCCGAAGAACCGATTCAGCAAGATTATATCAACTGCCATTTTTCGTACGAAAGCAATGGCAAAACCTACCAAAATAGGCTACATTTTCATTTAGCTCATGCAAGTTGTTTCCATCATTTCGGACTCGATTTTGGTTCGGAGGCATCGCAACTAAAAGTCAGCAATTATCAATACATCAACCGCCGATATACCAAGAAAAGTCCTTCTAAAAGTTTGTTTAAATTGGTCAAGGATTTTAAAGGACTCACCGAAGACGACCAAAATTTTATTCAATTCGAGAAAAACACCGACTTCATCAAGTCGATTTTCTTTTTGAAGAAAAAACTGCATGATTTTCACGAAAGAAAGGATAGATTTATCAAAAATGAAGATGAATTGAAGTTTTTGGTGCAGAAAAACGAACTCAATTCTAATCTGACCAATAATTTTCATCAGCTTTCAAACCTCAAATTGGCTCACAAACACGGCGATATTTTGAAGTTTATGGATTTTCAGTCAATCCTCAACGACAAAGTGCGTTCGCTGAGTTTAGACGACCTCAAAAATCAGGCATATTCTACCATTCTTAAATCTTTTATTGAGGCAACCCTGCACAACGTGCTTGACGACGAAAGCGAAAATACCTTCATTCGTTTTACGGTTTTGGTGCCAAATATTTATAGTATTCACGAAGTAGCCAACACAAAAGAAGTTATCAACGAGATTTTCAAGGATTTGCAGCAGCACGCCTACGCCCACAAAATAAAGGCTTGGGAGGTAGTGACGATTTCGGAAAGTGATGCTGCATTTTTGGGCTATTTCAGCAAAGGACTCAACGAAATCAGTGCCAATAAATACTACATTATCGTTGATTGCGGCAAAGGCACAACCGATTTTTCGATTATCCAAACGGGGTCGAATAATTCACGCAAAATCAAATCTTTGTATCGCAATGGTTTTGCGGGGGCGGGCAATCTGATAAGCTACGCTTTCTTTGAGTCGATTTTGCATTTTATTCTCAAAAACTCGCTCAATCCTGCGGCTACGAAGGCGTTTTTCTTGGAATCGCTCGAAAAGGCCGAAAAAGGACAAATGAATCAGCTTTTCGAGAAAATCGAATCGCTTAAATTTCAGTACAGCAAACGTTCACCCGAAAACCAAGAGGCGGTCGAACGAGCATGGAATGCGGCCGCTCAAAGTGGGGATGTCAATCTCCGCACTTTTGCCAATAACGAATTTACGGCCACCATCGCCAACCTCAATTTGCTCTTGCAGAAAGTCGATGGTTTTTATGATTGGGGCGGTTATGTTGAAAACGCTTGCGAGGTAATTACTTCCAACATCGTTGAAAACATGAAGGGCGTAGTGACAAACATCGAAAAAGGAATTGATTGTGAAGGTATTTTATTGACGGGTCGAGGATTTTTGTTTGCTCCGCTTTTGGAGAAACTCAAAGAGAAAATGACGAAAGATTTAGGTTTTTCGAGCAATTTGATAAAAATGCCAACCGAAGCCAGCCAACTAAAAGCCATTTGTTTAGATGGGATTTTTGCCAGCGGCTACATCGTGCATCCCGAATTAGTTGGTTTCCCGATTCAGATTTCTACTCGCAAACAAGAGAAAGCTCCAACGCCAACTAAGGCCAAAATGCCAGCGTTTTTTGATTTCTTGCTGCGTCTGAGCAATATGCACGATAATTATGACGAGTCGAAAAACTCGTATCGCATCAATGATTTAGATTCGTTGAAATTTTTAATCGGAAATACGCTTTATACAGTTGCCGATACTAATTTTCACGATAAAAAATGGCTCGAAACGCCACCCGATTTGATTTTTACGAAAGAGGGTTTTTATGTCAGAAATATTTCAAAAAGCAATCAGATAAAAGGCTATTCGGGACTCGAACAAAATTCCGAGATTGATACCGTTACGCTGCAATACCTGATACCGTCGCTGTTTCCTGCTAAAATTGATATTGAATACATTCAGTCTTTGAAAGGAAATCAACCACCACCCGATGATAATTTATTGAATTTGATTAGTTTATTGCCTGATTGAGATAAAGTTTGTTAATTTCTGTTTATTAAAAGCCCTTCTCCTTTGAGGAGAAGGGTTGGGATGAGGTTAAAAGGTCTATAAATTTGTCAAAAATGTTGCGTTTTGACCTCACCCTAAATCCCTCTCCTAAAAAAAGGAGAGGGACTTATAGAAGAACTTAATACCTCCCCTTGAAAATAAGGGGAGGAAAGAAAAAAGACCTTTATTTGAAGAG
>NZ_JBMLRC010000163.1:5372-6907 GCF_049241225.1 Emticicia sp. | reverse complement strand
TTACTAAAAGATAAAAATAACTCCCCTTTTTCAATCAATTCGCCGCTGGTTTATCTTTCTCAAAAAGCCATCGACCGACGCTTCAAACAAGGAATTAGCATAAAAACCAGCGATTTACCGCCAAATCCTGCTTACATTTCAAGTATTCAACAAACAGGAGCAACTGTCATTTATAAATCTCGGTGGATGAACGCCGTTTTGGTTGAAGCTACCGAAACACAAAAAAATACAATTCTTGCTTTACCCTCGGTCAAAGGAATCGAGTTTAATCGCCCACTCAAACAAGCTCGCCAACAAGTTGTAAAAGATAAATTTTCCATTGAAAACACCGAAAGTTTGAACTATGGCGATGCCACGGCTCAAATTCAATTATTAGGTGCTGACGTAATGCACAATCAGGGTTTTCATGGTGAAGGAATGTTGGTGGCTCTGCTCGACGATGGTTTCTTGAATGTCAATACAAGTGCGTGTTTGCAGCACCTGGTTCAGCAAAACAAAATCGTAAAAGTCTATGATTTTGTGGATAACGATAATACTGTTTATTCACAAGGTGGACACGGTACTGCGGTATTGAGTACAATGGCTGGGTATATTGATAATCAAATGATTAGCCCTGCGTTTGGTGCTTCGGTTGCTTTGTTTCGCACAGAAGATAATGCCTCAGAAACCCCACTCGAAGAAGCAAATTGGCTCTTTGCGGCTGAGATGGCCGATAGTTTGGGAGCTGACATCATTAGTTCGTCGTTGGGTTATAGCATTTTCGATAACTCTGCCGATAATTATACACCTGCCATGATGAATGGCAATACGGCCCTCAGCACTCGAGCCGCTGATTTGGCTGCTTCAACGGGTATGGTTGTTGTAATTTCAGCAGGAAATTCTGGCGGTAATTCTTGGCAAATCATCACAGCACCTGCCGATGCCGATTCGGTTTTGGCGGTTGGTGCAATTACACGAGCTGGCAATTACGCTTCGTTTAGTTCGAGGGGAAATTCGGCCGATGGACGAATCAAACCCGATGTAGTGGCTGTTGGTAGCAATACCGCTCTTTGCAATACTTCAGGATTTGCTTCAACCAGTAACGGAACTTCGTTTTCTGCTCCTTTGGTAGCTGGCTTAGCAGCAGGATTTTGGCAGGCAAATCCGTATCTTACGGCACAAGAAGTAACCACGGCTATTCGTAGGTCAGGGCATCAATTTTCGTCTCCGACCATTCAGTTAGGTTATGGATATGCAAATTTTTCAAGGGCCAATGCCTTTGCCCAAACCGAACTTTCAGTGTCGGCAATTCAGCCAACTACCGATTTGGTTTCGATTAAAATTTTACCATCAAACAAAGCAGATATAGAATTAAAATTCAATAATTCGCTCATTAACAATAACTTACGAATCAGTTTTATTGAGCAAAATACCAAACAAATTCTTTATCAAGATACCTTCGTGCTGACTACCAACCAAACCACCAAAACAATTTCGGCAAATACTATTACGCCCAATATTCTACTCCGAATCGAAGATTTGACGCAAAAGAAGAC
>NZ_JBMLRC010000163.1:0-5272 GCF_049241225.1 Emticicia sp. | reverse complement strand
TCTTCCAAAACCACAAAAGATTTCGCTACTTGTCGGGCATAATCTTCGGCAGCTACATAATACATCGGGTGTTCAGATTTTCCGCCCAAAGCAATCATACTACCTTGTTTTGATTGGTAAAAAATGCTTTCCATAAAGGTAGAAGGATAGAAAATCGTGTAGGCAATGCCCGAATTTTTGATTTTCTGCACCGCTGCTTGCTTGATTCTAAACACCCACCAGTCGAAGCCATTCATGCCTTGATACAAATGAGCCAATGAAGAAAGATAGGCTATTCGCCTGATATTCAAGCTTTTTGCTACATCAATTACTAAGTCTATTCCTTCGGCTTCGGTATGAAACTCGCTTTCTTTTTCTGTTTGTTTTACTGATAAACTCAAGAAAACTGCATCTTGCCCCTGCATGGCAGTTTCAACATCGTTTCTATTTCGTAGGTCGCCTTTGAGAATCCTGGCTTTCGGAAATAGTTTTTCGGCCAAAATAGTATCTCGCACTAAAACAGTAACCTCGAAACCCGCACCGGCAAGTGCGTGTGTAACAGGTTTGCCAAGCAAGCCCGTTGAGCCAACAACAAGTATTTTTTTCATGGTTGCTACATTGATTTATTTCTCAAACAAATAAGCTCTTCAAAACCCACATTTACAATTTCTGACCCATAAAATTGTAAAATTCAATCAGCATCACCCAAAAGGTAGTTTTTTATAACTTATATTTGTATAAATCTAATCAAACTGGCCTTATGAAAAATCTTTTTGTATTACTGGCTGCGGTCGTTTTACTGACAAACTGCGAGAAAAAAACAAGCAACGAGAACTCCCAAGATACAGCATCGGTTTCAAATGAAATCCAAACGGGTGGCGTAAAAATGGTAGAAATAGAAACGCTGGCGGGGAAATTTAAAGTTTGGACTAAGAAATTTGGCGATAATCCACGAATCAAAATCTTATTACTTCACGGAGGCCCAGCCATGACCCACGAATACATGGAATGTTTCGAGAGCTTTTTTCCGAAAGAAGGCTTTGAAATGTATGAATACGACCAACTTGGTTCCTATTATTCGGACCAACCCCAAAACGACTCTCTCTGGACAACCCCACGCTTTGTGGAAGAAGTAGAGCAAGTGCGTAAAGCTTTGGGCCTAAACAAAGATAACTTTTATTTACTCGGTAATTCGTGGGGAGGAATCTTGGCGATGGAATATGCACTCAAATACCAAGACAACCTTAAAGGACTGATAATCAGCAACATGATGCCGAGTATTCCTGATTATGCCAAATACAATGAAGTATTGCGAAGCCAAATGCGAAAATCTTTGGTCGATTCGCTCAATGCTTTTGAAGCCGCTGGAGATTTCAAAAATCCCGTATATGTCGATTTGGTCACTCGTGAATATTATAACCAGCACATTTGTCGCTTACCCGAATGGCCAGAGCCAGTCAACCGCACATTTAAGCACCTCAACGAGCATGTTTATGTACTGATGCAAGGCCCGAGTGAATTTAAAGTAGGCGGGCGGTTATTGACTTGGGATAGAAAGGCAAGTTTGCCAAATATCAAAGTACCAACGCTAGCCATTGGAGCAAAATATGATACCATGGACCCCAAAGCGATGGAATATATTAGTAAATCTGTACAAAAAGGGCGTTATTTGTACTGCCCAGATGGAAGCCACCTATCGTTTTGGGACGACCAAAAAACTTATTTTCCCAATGTTATTCAGTTCATAAAAGACGTTGACGAGAATAAATTTTAGCAAATTAGCACAGTTTTTTTCAGCCTGTCGTTTGCTAGTTAATGAAATAAAAAAAGATTAAAACTACCTATGCGAACAGGATATTCGCACCACAAACAAAATGTCACAGTCCATAAACCGAGTTTTCGAACTATTAGATACTTCTATTGCCAAATATAACAAGCCAGATGTTTTTGCCTCAAAAATAAAAGGCGAATGGCAACGCATTTCGGCCAGTAACTTCATTGATTCTGTCACACAGCTAAGCCTCGGCTTACTTAAAATAGGCATCACGAAAGGCGATAAAATTGCGGTCATTTCTGAGAGCCGCCCCGAGTGGAATATGGTAGATTTTGCCATTCAGCAAGTCGGGGCGATTGGCGTGCCGCTCTACCCCAACATTACGGTCGATGACTATCGCTATATTTTCAACGATGCCAGCATAAAATTGGTTTTTGTGGGCGATGCCGACCTGCTGAAAAAAGCTCAAGCCGCTGCTCAAGATTCACCGAGCGTACAAGAGATTTATTCGTTTGACAAAATAGTGGGCAATAATCATTGGAAAGAAATCATCGAAAAAGCTGATAATCAATCTACTAACACATTAGAGAGCATTAAAGCGAGCATCAAAACCGATGATCTACTGACAATTATTTACACCTCAGGCACAACTGGCAACCCTAAAGGTGTGATGCTTTCGCACCGAAATCTGATTAGTAATTTTGAATCTTGCAAGAATAGTTTCCCGATTGATGAAACTTGCCGAGCATTGAGTTTTCTACCGCTCAACCACGTTTATGAGCGTATGGTGCTATACCTCTACATGAGCAGAGGGCTATCAATTTACTACGCACAAAATATGGCTACAATCGCCGATGATTTGCGTGATGTTCAGCCACATATTTTCACAACCGTACCACGTTTGCTCGAAAAAGTATATGATAAAATTGTGGCAAAAGGCTACGAATTAAGTGGACTAAAACGCCGAATTTTCTTGTGGGCTTTAGATTTAGGACTGAAATATGACCCGAACCAAGATTTTGGGGCGTGGTATAATTTTCAGCTGAAATGGGCCAAAAAACTCGTTTTCAGTAAATGGCAAGAAGCTCTGGGCGGAAATATTCGTATGATTTGCTCGGGAGCGGCCGCTTTACAGCCACGTTTGGCGAGAGTTTTCTGGGCGGCTGGCATTCCTGTTTCGGAAGGCTACGGCATGACCGAAACTTCGCCCGTAATTGCCACTAATCGAGTATTACCTTTAGATTTACGAATCGGAACGGTTGGGCCAGTTATTGATGGAACGACCGTAAAAATTGCCGAAGATGGCGAAATTTTAGTAAAAGGGCCAAACGTAATGCTGGGCTACTATAACAAACCCGACCTCACGAAAGAAGTAATTGACCAAGATGGCTGGCTACACACTGGCGATATTGGCAAACTCGAAGAAGGGAAATACTTGAAAATAACCGACCGCAAAAAAGAAATTTTCAAGACTTCGGGCGGGAAATACGTGGCTCCGCAAGTACTTGAAAACAAAATGAAAGAGTCGGTTTATATTGAACAATTGATGGTGGTGGGCGAAAGTCAGAAATTTCCTGCGGCATTGATTATTCCAGAATTTATCATGCTGCGAGACTGGTGCAAAACGCAAGGAATTGAGTATACTTCGGATGCCGAAATGATTAAAAATCAGCAAGTTTTGAAGTTGATTTTTGGCGAAATTGCTCGTTTCAATAAAGAATTTGCCCCTTACGAACAAGTGAAGAAATTTACACTTTTGGCTACTCCGTGGACAGTCGAAAGTGGGGAGGTAACCCCTACCCTAAAACCCAAACGCAAGGTAATTACGGCTAAATATAAAGACCTGATTGATAGAATGTATGAGTAAATAACCTGCAAATGCTCATTTGTAAGAATTCATCCAAAATATTGGTCAATTACTCAACTAACAAAACGGGATACAAATTTCATAAAAATGTATCCCGTTTTTGTTTACTCAATCAAATGCCCGCAAAATTGGGCTTTGTTATCTAAAATTTTTCCACCTCTGCGGTACCCCAACCCACAGGCTTCGCCCACAAAAAATACTCCTGCTTGATAGTGAGCACTTCCTGCATTGTCTTTGAGAAACTCGGTATATTCTTGAAAAACGGTCTTTTGTTCAAAATATTCGCCTTCGGTCGAAGTTTCGGTAGTGCCTGATGGCGAAACAATACGTACATTTGCCCCTTCACGGCCAAAAAGCACTTTTTCGACACAAGTTTTGCCCAAAATCGGCGTTGAACTTGTCTCTAAAAGCAATGGATGATTAGGGTAAAGCTCCCACAAAACCTTCAAAATTGCTTTCGATTGAAAAAGCAATGTATAAGCAGGATTCAGAATGACAGCTTTTTGTTTTTTTGAAATTTCGGTTAAAATCTGAGCTAATTCGGGTTCGTCCCAGCCGATGTATTCCCACGGAATGAGTTTGAACCAAAAATCATATTTCGTAAAGCTTCCACTCTCCGAATTATACTTGAAAATTCCTTCAATGGCTGAAAATTCTACGTTTTCGATGTAATCAAACGTTACTTCAAAACCTGCTTCTTTGGCGGCTTCGCCCAAAACTTGCATGTTGGTATCATCTTCAGGAAAATCTTTCATCGTCGAAATCAACAAAGTTTTCTGAAAACTCGGATTCTGACGGTGCAATTCTCTGAACTTTTCTACGAAAGTTTCATACAAAGTATTAAACTGCTGGCTTTCATCGAGGTAATTTGCTTTCAGTGAAGCCCACTGCACAATGGCCGTTTCGGGGATACACGTGGCCGTATCGGCATTGAATTCTATCAGTTTTATTGGTTTCCCAGCAGTACCTCCGCTCAAATCGAATCGGCCGTAAATGTGCCAATTGGCATCGTTTTCCCACGAATATTCCACTAGTTCAATCAAATTTTCGGGAATACCCAGTTCGGCATAACGCTCATTATCAATAACATGTTGAGCAGCGGCAATGTACATTTCGTAAAGCTCGTTGGCCGCATCGAAATAGTTTTCGGCTTCTTCTTCCGACACAACCACCATTTCGTTGGTAATGTAAGGCAATGTATCTTCGCCGAGCATCCAATTCCAACCAATATTACGGAGTGAGGCTTCGGGCGAGATTGTGAGATTTTTTAATTTCATGATTTTTAGTCCATGGTCAGTAGACGACTGTCCATGGTCATTAAATATTTGTTGTCTAAAAACTTTAAATTTATACTGTTGACTATCGACGGCTGACCGTGGACTTTCTTAAGAACTATGACTACTATGGCTCGAACTATTGAAAAAACCACTACGACCACCCACCGGACGTGCCATTGTGGTGCGAGAATTACCAATGTTTTGATGTATTTGGCTCGACCTATCAAAGGCACCTCGAGTAGCGTAATAAGCCATCAATCCAGTGCCACCATAATGACGACGACGATGGCGTGAAGTATCGGTTCGTGAACCCGACTTTTGCACAACGCCATTAATATCTGGGCGATAATTGGCATAATTTGGACTCATCGTTTT
>NZ_JBMLRC010000162.1:2330-3614 GCF_049241225.1 Emticicia sp. | reverse complement strand
CGAACCGCTGTAGAAGCTTTTGCAGAGCTCTGCCTAGCCACTCGGCCACAGGACCATATTTTAAGTTCGACTACGCTCACTCACCATTCAAACAATTTTGGTTTCCGTGCGAAGCCGAGGAATCGGATTGCAAAAGTACAAGACTCATGCCAAACTCCCAAAGAATTTTTGAAAAAAAATATATTCTTTAGATAAAAATAAAATTCTCAAAGAATTGAATGTTTATAAGTGTTTGATAATTAGTTAGTTGTGTCAATAAATCGTAATTCGTAAATCAAAAGTCGTAAATTCAATGCAACCCTCTTCGCCTTTTTTTGCATCTTGCTATTGAACACAAGATTTTATGGCTAAACTTTTATCACTTTTCTCGAACGAATACGACCTCGCAAAGGCCGTACAGCGACAAGACCCCAAAGCACAGACGCGACTTTACGAAAAGTTCTCGTCGAAAATGCTGGCGGTCTGCACTCGCTACGTAGGTGATAAAATAGAAGCAGAAGATGTGATGATTGATGGTTTTATGCGAGTTTTCGATAAAATCGACCAGTTTACATTCCAAGGGAGTTTTGAAGGCTGGATTCGCAAAATCATGGTAAACGAAGCCTTGATGTATGTCAGAAGCAAAAAAATGATTGTCGTTGACCTCGAATATGCTATCGAAGAACCCAACGAATCATCATTCAGCACCGACCTCGAAGCATCGGATTTGATGAAACTCATTGAAGAATTACCAGTTGGCTATCGAACAGTTTTTAATCTGTATGCCATCGAAGGTTACAACCATATCGAAATCGGCGAAATGCTCGGGATTTCGGAAGGTACATCAAAATCGCAGTTAAGCCGAGCAAGAGCAATGTTGCAGGCGAAAGTAATGAAATTAGAACAAAGAATGGTTAATGGTTATTAGGGAATTGGTTATTGGTTGATTAGAAAAACTCTAAAATATTTTATCAAATCCACCAATGACCAGTTTTCCAGTAACGAATAACCATACAAAAATGAACATCATAATAAAAATGAAAAAACATCCGATTGACGACCTTTTTGCCAAAAAATTGGCAGAACATCGACAAGAGCCTTCTCAAAAAGCTTTTGAGAAGTTTCAGGCACGTTTACAAGAAAAACAACAAAAACCGAAGGTGGGCTTTTTCTTGGGTAATCGTAATTGGACTTACTATGCCGCTGCGGCAGGTATCGCTATTGCTCTTTCGGTTGGATTTTTGACTCAAAATGATACTTCTATCAATCCAACAGTTGCCAGTGCAGATGTTCCATCTCACGATG
>NZ_JBMLRC010000162.1:0-2230 GCF_049241225.1 Emticicia sp. | reverse complement strand
GATGCTCCATCTGTGAAGAAAAATACTATCGAGACAGCCCCAGAAATAATTAATAATCAGGCGATTGCATCGCTTGAAAATAATAGACAGCAGACAATACAAAATACAACCAAGCAAAACTCTTCAACTGCCAAAAAAGAAATTTTGCCAGTTGTTACAAGCACGCCCGAAAATACCATTGCAAACCTAAACCCAATAACTCAGCCAGTACCGAATAAAATCATTGATGATTCGCCTGAAGAGGAAATAAGCGTTGCTACTAATACAACGCCAATTTTCGAAACTCCAGTAGTCGAAACAACCAAACCAGCCGAACAAGCATCGCAAGGGATTTTTAAAACTGATGTTGGAGAGTCTGTTGTAGTAGTGCTTGAGCCAGCCGCTCCCGAAGCCGAGGTGATTCCTTCCATCAGTCAAGACTCTAATATTTCTTTGGCTGATGCAAAACGTATGGGCGAAGAAAAAGAAGAAAAGGAAAAATCGTTTATCGCTAAACTTTACGGCGAATACAAACATTTCAAGTACGGCGAAAAAGTAGATTTGAAAAAACTTGGTGTAAAAGATGTATTGGCTCGTGTGGATGATAGCGTAATAAAAGAAGACATCACCGATGTACGTGATTTCGTACAACGAAAAGTAAGTAGATTTCAACGCAAAGAATAAATAGAAGTTTGTCCGAACTATCAGTATTAGACGAAAAAAAGAAAACAACAATGAAAAAACTGCACTTAGCCTTTTTATTGATAATCAGTACATTGTCAGTAAAAGCCAATTTCAAATCAGATACAACCATAGTCGAATTTACCGACAAAGGGGTAAAAAAACGAGTAACTGTCTATACTTCAAGCAAACGGGATTTCGATTTGCCGAAAACACTCGACCTCGAAAATGTTTTGAAAAGCGTAGGGGTTGATTCGCTCGAACGCAAAAAAGCAATCATTCTGGCAGGAACGGATGGCTCGAAGCAAGATACTATACTGGTGGTTGCTCGCGATGGTCGAGATATTAAAATTGTTTTACGAGCTCCAAAAGAAATGTCTGCTCGTCAGGATACTCTTCGCAACGACAAAGAAGACCATTGGAGTCGTGAAAATAGAGTTTATAAAGAAGAAGACCGAGATGACGACTCTGATGATGACCGTGAGGTTAAGAAGAAAAAGGGTTCAGGAAGATTTTTCTCACGCAGCGATTTTGGGCTTTATGTAGGCTTAAACAACTGGTCGAAAGGTTCAACGCTTGGCTCTGAGTTGGATACTTGGGGTTCGAGATACGTAGCACTTTCATTTCAAAGAAACGTTACATTAATCAACGGAAAACAAGTAGATTTAGCTCTTACATACGGCCCCGAAGTAGCTTGGAATAACTTTATGTTTCAAGAAAATAATGTTGCTCAAATGTCAGGTCAACAAATAGTTTTCAAAGATTTTGGTCAAAATTTATCGAAAAGTAAATTGGTTGTACCAATGCTAAACCTTCCTATGATGCTTAATTTTGGTTTTGAAGAAGCTAAATTCAGAATTGGTTTTGGTGGATATATTGGCTATCGAATTGGTGGATACAGCAAGCTGAAATATGAAGGAGGAAAGAAGGAAAAAATCAAAGGAAGCTATGGTTTAGAAGATTTTAGATACGGTCTTACGGCCGAACTTGGCAAACGCAAAGGAGCAACTTTCTTTGTTAGATATGATATGAATGAAATGTTTAGAACCGACCAAAGCAATGCAAAAGGATTACAAGCCTGGTCTATCGGTCTTAGACTATAAACAAATGCAATCAAGTTTGTGTAGTGTACACTTGCTTACAGCAGGTGTACACTACATAAACCTAATCCATTCGTTTTGGCATTGCACTAAGTTGTTATGAGATAAACATAAAATAGTAGTTGGGGTTATTATTCGTATTTTTTTTAATGTGTAGCAATCATTTCAATGCTATTATTTGTGTAAATTCCTGAAAATCAGAAAGTTGATAAAATAAATAAGGTAATGTAAACAGATGTTGAAAAAAAATATTAAAAAAAAAGAAAAAAAAAGTGGCTAACTATTTGACAAAACAAAAAAAGGATATAATTTTGCACTCCAATTCAGCGACAAAGTAATTAACGGAAGTAACTGAAAAGGGTATAGAAATATAAAGGGGGTGTACCAGAGTGGCCAAATGGGGCAGACTGTAAATCTGCTAGCTTACGCTTACGGTGGTTCGAATCCATCCGCCCCCACTCTTTAATTTA
>NZ_JBMLRC010000161.1:0-1283 GCF_049241225.1 Emticicia sp. | reverse complement strand
TTGACCAACGTATTAATATTCCGCTCACAGTTGCCGACATCGAAACGGCCAACCGCACGAGTTTAGAAAAATATACACACATTGTTTTGGCTGGTGGTAACTATAATGCACTTTCTGACGAAAAAATTAAGCGTTTTGTGCAAAGTGGTGGTGTTTTGGTAGCCATGACCGATGCTGTGGAGTGGGTTTCTGCTAAAAAAATCGCCAGTATTAACGTTAAAGAAAAACCTGATAATAACGGTAGTGGCGAAAAACGTGCATATAATCTTCAAGAAAAATATACGGGTGCTTTAGAAACCGCAGGAACAATCTTTGAGGCGAAAATCGACCCAACGCACCCATTATGTTTTGGTTATCAGCAAAGCAAATTGGCTTTATTTAAGGATAATAATATCTTTATGGAAGACACTAAAAATCCGTACAATACACCGATGATTTTCACAGCAAATCCTTTGTTGGCGGGCTATGTTCATCCAAAAAATGAAAAACAAATCAAGAACTCTCCAGCGGCTATTACACTAAATGTGGGTTCTGGTCGAGTAATTGCATTATCTGAAAACCCAAATTTTAGAGCGTTTTGGTATGGCACAAACAAACTTTTCTTAAATACTCTTTTCTTCGGAAACCTAATCGGTGGTGGTCGTTTTGGTGGTGAAGAAGAATAGGTTTCTATAAAGTCGGTAGTTTCGACTTCTTGCTTTAAAGGGTTAAACACGGTGGTTGAGCGAAGTCGAAACTACCAAGTTTAACCTTTTTTAATTTATCAATTCTTGAATTTATTTTTAATATTTACGAAAATTAGACTAATTTCCCGATAGCAAATTACCAATAACCAAATCCAAATGTCTGATTTTTTGAAAATAGGTGAGTTAAAAGAAAATCTCGTAAAACTCATCGAGGCAAAATTTGAATTAACCAAACTCAATGTTCAAGATAAAATTGAGGGTATAGCAGTAAAAGCCGCTTACGCCCTCATTACGTTTATACTCAGCATTGTAGTAATTATTTTTCTGAGTATTCTGATTGCCCTCGGCCTCAACCATCTGATTGGTAGCTCTTGGCTGGGTTTTCTTATCATGTTTGGCTTTTATGCCATTATTCTTGCCATTTTTATTTTTGCAAAAGATTCTGTTCAACACAGCATCAAGAAAAAAGTAGAAGAAGTGGTTGATGAGCATTTAAACGAAAAATCTTAACCAAATTTCTTATTTTTAGCTTACAAAAATTGTCTCCGTAAGAATATTCTACTGTATTTTGCTGACTACCAATATTAAATTCCTACG
>NZ_JBMLRC010000160.1:0-22456 GCF_049241225.1 Emticicia sp. | reverse complement strand
TTTTTCCGCATTATTTCAAAAATCCAGAAGTTCGTCGTCGAAATGCTTTTTGTTACATTGATGCCCGTGATTTGGGACAAATTGTAGATTTATGCCTGCAAAAAGATGGACTTGGCTATCAGGTTTTCAATGCGGGTAATGACCACAACGGAGCAATTATTCCGAGTAAAGAATTGGCCGAAAGATTCTTTCCGAATGTACCAATCACACGTGAATTAGGCGAGCATGAGGCATTGTTTTCTAATCGCAAAATCCGTGAAGTATTGGGTTTTAAAGAACAACACAATTGGCGAAAGTATGTACAATTAGATTAAAACTTAAGCGATTGTATGATGAAAACACATGATGAACGTATCGCCGAAATGACATTTGCTTCGGTGTATCCGCACTATATCGCCAAAGTAGAAAAGAAGGGAAGAACCCAAGAAGAACTACTCCGAGTAATCGAATGGCTGACTGGCTTCGACGAGCAAAAACTGCAAGCCCATGTTGAGGCGAAATCTACTTTTGAAACCTTCTTTCAACAAGCAAATTTACACCCAAACGCCCACTTGATTACTGGGCTGATATGTGGCTATCGGATTGAAGAAATTGAAAATCCATTGACACAAAAAGTTAGGTATCTCGATAAGCTCGTTGATGAATTGGCGAAGGGAAAAAAAATGGAGAAAATTCTAAGAAATTAGTAGTTCAGAAAACCATCACATCTGCATATTTGAAGTACTGAGTAGGCAATCAATAGAATATTCCAGCAAAAACCATTAAACTATTGCTCAAGGAAATACCTTTACTGAGAAAAATCCTTTTCGTAAGTTTAAACAATAGATTAAATAATTGATTTTACGCAGAGCCATCGGCTCGATTCATTTTGTAGCCATCGATTTTAATCGATGGTAATAATTGTCAGGATACATTAAGTTCCATCGGAACGGTTCATTTATTATATGGGGCGTTCTGATGGAAGTCCAAAAAACTATGTACATCGTTTTACCGACGATTTTAATCGACGGCTACAAAATGAGACAATCCTACGGATTTAAAAAAATCATGTAACATCAGTGAATAACTCACGCAAAAATTTAGTAATACATAATCAACAAAATGATGACTTTAGCAGAAATAATCAATTATAGACGCTCCGTACGACACTATAAAAACCTTCCGATTGACTCAGAAAAAGTAAAAAATTGCATTAAACTGGCCACTTTAGCACCAAATAGCTCAAATATGCAGCTTTGGGAATTTTATCATGTAACGAATCCTGAAACACTCAAACAACTCTCAGCAGCTTGTTTAGGCCAAATGGCAGCAACCACTGCCCAGCAAATGGTTGTATTTGTGACAAGGCAAGATTTATACAAGAAAAGAGCAAAAACCATGATGGCGTTAGAAACCCAAAATGTGCTAAAAAATACGCCTAAAGAAAAACAAGAGAAAAGAGTTAAACGCTGGGAAATGTACTATGGTAAAGTAATTCCGTTTTTATATGCACGCTTTTTAGGTATTTTGGGGCTCATTCGAAAACTCATAGTAAACATCGTCGGGCTTTTCAGAGCAATTGTTTATCAAGTATCCGAAAACGATGTGAGGGTTGTTGTGCATAAAACCTGTGCTTTGGCGGCTCAAACGTTTATGTTGGCAATGGCAAATGAGAAATACGATACTTGTCCGATGGAAGGTTTTGATAGTAAAAAAGTAAAAAATATCTTGAATTTACCTTTTGGGGCCGAAATCAATATGGTTATTTCCTGCGGTATTAGAGAAGAACAGGGAGTTTGGGGAGATAGAATGAGGGTTCCTTTTGATGAAGTGTATCAACGAATTGAATAGGCTTCTAATACTTTTCTGACTATCAAGTTTAAATATCATCAGTGTTTTTCAACAGATACTAATGATATTCTAAAATAAAAAAAATCAACAAAAACCATCAAGCTATTGTTCTAAGAAATACCTTTGTTAAGTAAAATTCAACCCTTCAATTAAAAACAATGAAAAAACTACTTCTATTGGTTGCTCTGATGAGCATCGGTAATTTGGTATTTGCACAAAAGCAAGATAATCGCTATTTTGAAATGCGTATATACTATTGCGAGCCAGGCCGTTTACCTAATTTATTGACTCGTTTCAGAGACCATACTACCAAAATTTTCGAAAAACACGGCATGACAAATATCGGATATTGGGTGCCTGTGCAAAACGATAAAAACGCTTTGTATTATGTATTGGCTTACCCAAGCAAAGAAGCCCGTGATGCTTCATGGAAGGCTTTCGGTGCCGACCCAGAATGGAAAAAAGTAAGCGAAGAATCGCAAAGAGATGGTAAGATTGTGGCAAAAGTGGAATCAATCTTTATGAATGCGACCGATTTTTCACCAAAAATCAAAGGAAAAGTGAAGAATCCAGAGCGTATGTTTGAGCTAAGAATCTATACTGGTACGCCAAATAACATTGATAATGTATTGGCTCGTTTCAGGAACCATACGACCAAACTTTTCAAAAAACACGGCATGGAAAACGTGGCTTACTGGAAAAGTATTGAAAAAGAAGGCACGCAAGCAAGATTGGTTTATATCTTGGCCCATAAAAGCGAAGCAGCAGGAAAAGCTTCGTTTGATGCTTTCAGAAAAGATGAGAAATGGATAAAAGTACGTGACGAGTCGGAGAAAAACGGCAAAATTGTAGAAAAAGTCGAGTCGATTTACATGACGCCAACTGATTTCTCAACGATACGATAAGATTTTGTTTGAAAGAAAAGTGCCATTTAGTTTGAGAGCTAAATGGTAATTTTTTTATTTTCCTGCTTGATAAATACTGTATAAAAATGCTTTGCTGATACGTGAAGCCGCACTTTCACAGAGATGTCCTTGCCCTTCGGGAGCGTCAATTCCTTGGTTTTTGCTCGGGCATCGGGCAGTTGAGCGGTATTTATCGCAGATTGTCCAAACGCTGCCCAATTTACAGCTTCCATTATCAGATTCTACTTCTTGCAAATCAAAAATACTGTCTTGTGTCTTGAAAGTGTCTTTCATCCAAGTTGCCATTTTCATTTTGGCGGCATTACCATCATCTTTCGTGACAATATAAATTAATGGTGGCGTGATATGCACAAAACGTAAACCCGAAACTTGGCTACGGAGGTCATCGATGAGTTGTTTGTAGGCGGTTTTTACTTGTTCAAGATTTCCGTCATTTATATCAGCATAACCAAACTTGAAAATAGCAATTTTGATGATTGATTTATGAGCCAAAGTATTTTGTTTGAACTCAGCTATTTTTCCGAGCGGGTTTCCGTTGGAAGTACTAAAAACATTGCCACTTAGACCTTTAGTAGGTTTTTCGTTGAGGTCGAAGTATTCAAACTTGAAGCCATTATTGTTTGCTCCGTCTTCCAAATCTCCACCAACCGACTGGTGCATAAAAATCGTGTTCCATGACTTTATTCGGTCTTTTTCGGTGGTCGAAAGTTTGTCCCAAGCGTCAATTCCTGCAATGCCCGTTACGCCTGCTTCTCCTTTTCCTATGGCTGTATTTCCACCCGAAGTACTGGTGTTTGGGTCGATGTTGTCGTCTGAGTTTTCTTCAGATTTTTCACAGCCTAACATCAAAGTTGCAGTTAAAAACAGCGAAAAAAATAGTTTAAATGTAGTTTTCATGGTAAATATTTGTTAGAAATCGTGGTACTCAATAACAACTCCTCTGAAATAAACTCCTGCCCAATTATTAGAAGTAGAACCAATTTTTATAGTATATAAGTAGTTTTGATTGTCAATTTCTAAACTATTCGGAAATATTACCTCTGTAACTAACTGATTGGTATTGGTTACAGCCGTAGTAAGACTATGAAGAATAGTTTGGTCATTTACATTTAATAAATTACTCTGAATAATGCTAACGTCTAATGATTTGGGGTCGAAATAAGTCGAAAAACTAATTTTCATCGAAGTAAGTTTACTCTTGTGCGGCACTTGTATAGGAGCCACTATAACTCTATCGGGACTATTATTAATGAAGGTAATGTTTCGTCCATCATACTTCAAATAATCATTTCCGTAAGGAATCAATGTATTTTCTGTGTTGTAGGCATAAGCATGCACACTCAGGTGAAAAGCAGCGGCTGGAATACCCAAATATCCAACTTTATAGCCCGTAATCAAATCGCCATTAGCATTGGCATACACCGGATTTGCCACAAACGGATTTCCAGTAGCCAGACCAGCTGCTTTTAGGCTGCTGGCTTCTACCAAACCACTCGCTTTGAAGTTTCCTTTCACGGTGGCCGTGGTTGAGTTTGGCGTTATCGTAACCGAATAAGATTGTGGCATTTGAGCGTTTGAATAAAATGCCATAAAAACCACTGACCAAAATAGGATGATGCTATTTTTCATAAATCAATTAATCTTGACGTAGGTAATCGTATCCCACTCGTTTTTCCAAATCATTTTATTACGCGAAAAAGTGATGGTGTAATCTTTCGAAACTGCAAAATCAGTCGAAGAAAGTTGAATCATTTTATCTTTCAATCGCCATTTGGTTTCACTCCAGATTTTCTCTTGTATTTTCTTGTATTTTTCATCGCAGGCACTTTTCGAGGCATTTAATCTATACTTTCCATCTTCGGTTATTTCGTAGAAAATATCGGCTACACACGGGCGTGAACTGAGCAAGGCTTTATGCGAGTCGAATTTGTGTTCATTCGAATAATAAGATTCGACCTTCCATTTTCCGACTGGATTTTGAGCAAAAGATTCTATCGAACAGATGCTTAGCAACAAAGCAAAAAAGATTTTTTTCATCGTTTTTAGTATATTTATGTACTCATTACCTCTATTTAGTTATTCCCGCAACCTTCTATGTATGCTCTAAAAGTGCTTCCATTATTAGCCCTAAAGCCCGACGAAAGCGTAATTTTTGTACCTGCATCATATTTTATTTGTGTTCCACTTGCATTTACTGCGGTTGAGTTTATGTTGTTAGTGGCTTCCCATTTTTTCAAGGTTCCGGAGGTGTACGTACCTGCCACCGTCAGGGTATTTGGGCAGTTTACAGGACAAACCTTTGCCCAGTTGGTTCCCCACCTGTTGTTGTTGCGTGCATATTCTTGTATGGTCCAAACCGCTCGGTCATCTTCGGGGTCGATGGCAGTTGAGGTATAATCGCCCCAACGGTTTTTCCCATTCGAATCATTTCTTACATAATTTGCTAAGCCGTTTCCGATATTAAAATGCTCAAAATTGACACTTCCGTTTCGTCGATAGGAATAATAAGCACTGGCAAATGTTGTTGTGCTAAATGCAGCATACCCCATAAAGAAGTCTCCGTCGGCATTGATAGCCACACTCGGATACCCGTACATTCCAGCCCCAGAATTATCTAAAAAATAAATCGTTTCGGTGTGCGTAACGGCATAAGGATTCATTCTTACAGCCTGAATCCCGCCATAAGTTGGGTTAGAAACAGGCATAAAAATATTCTGACTACTCCACAAGCTTCCTGCCCGATAAAAAACAGTTTGCACACGGTGGTCGCCCAAATCAATGGGTGTTCCGCCCGACTGAGGTGCATTGATGCCTGCCGCGGCCCAGTCGCTACCTACAGTTATCCAATTATCTTCGGTAAAACTTGGCGAATTGGCTGCTCCTGCAATCTTGAATAATCGTAAATCGTTGTCATTAAAATCATTGTTTGTTACACACCAGAGTTCTTCGATGTTGTTGTCGTAGGTTGTGGCAGGAACAATGGTAAAATAATCGTTTCTGTCCCAAAAATTATACGTCAATGCTGCTCCGGCATATAGCTCTGATTTTCGAAAAACGAAAGTTCGGGCATTTGTAAAGCCCCCCGACATCAAAGGAAAGCCAAACATATTTCCACTGACGGCGACCCATTTTTTATTAAATCCCAATGATGGATAATCAAACCATTCATCGTCATTTCCATCGGCATCAATCTGATACACCCACCAATTGGCGGTAGGGTCGGAAGTCTGCGAAATAGCCAATAATACCGATGAGGCCCCCGAACGTCTTTCGGCTACTGTAACAAATATAAACCGATGATTATAAGGATCGTAGGTTATTTTTGGGTCGAAAACATCGGCTATCGTAGGAAGGTAAGCTCGCCAAAATGCCAATAAAGAAACCGTTGAAATGGTATCTCCAGTCTTGCTCTGAATACGCACTTGCGTATTGAGGGTTGTCATGAGATGATTGAACCCAACCGCCCCATTGACATCGGGCGGAATAGAAGATACATTATCATTTAAGGCCGTGAAATTTCGGCACGGAAAAGCTTCGTTAATCGAACGACCTTGCGATAAGGATGCTACAGGATTTAGTTCTGTTATTTTTCCGATTGGCTTTGAAAGCTCATTTCTGGGGCCATTTTTCAATCTTTTTGAGCTAAGAGGCGGATTTTTTACGCCATTTTTTTCGGCTTCGATTTTCTTACTTTTCAGATTCGGATTCAGCGAATCATACTTCACAATTGCTTTCCACGAAGCATTAATGGCCTTTATTGGTTGCTCATTCTGATTGTTTTGGGCAAAAATTGGTAAATGAAATACCAATACGCTCATCAGACCAAAGATTATTTTTGATGCTTTTTTCATGACTATTTAGTTTTTGGCTTTCAACGTATCAACTTCTTTCTTCAACTGAATGATATACAGAGCTAATTCTTCTATTTTCTCCATCATCGCTTTATTGGTTTTAGCCACGTTTAGGCCGTTATTTTCTATATCAGAAGCCTTCGGAATATTAGGTAAATGTTTGTTTTCTTTGATAAAAACTTCCATTTCGTCAATGCTGCGTAGTTGGTATTTTTCATCAAAGACATAATCAGCCCAAGTACTCTCAACTACTATTTCCTTAGCTCTCACACTGCCGTTTACTGCCAATTTATAAAGCCCAGGGTCGGCGGTTCCGATGCCGATATTACCGTTATCACGAATCACCATTCTGATATTATAGTTGGTCGAAAATAGTAAGTGTTTGGCAGGGTCGGCACCACTGATGGGCGGAGTGCCAATCTCAAAACCATAAAGGCTGGCAGGATTGAAAGGATTGCTTGTCCAAGCTCTGAAAAAGCCATATTGAGCATTTGAAGTTCGGTCATGAAATGCCACAATGCTATTTGTGCCATCAACTTTTACTAATTGTTCGCCCGTTGCGTAGAGGTGAAGTTTGTATTCGGGCATAAAATTTGTGCCGATTCCAACGTTTCCACCGAACGGATTCAACACGAGCTTGTTTGGCGAATAACCCAGTAAATTTGAAGCGAAACTCTGTATTTTGTTAGCATCGAGTCTCATGATAGCGTCATCGCCCGTTGTATTATCGAGCAACAAACTTCCACCTAAATAATCACTAAAAAGATTGCTATAAGTCAATGCGGGAGCGGCCATTCGGGCATCGCCATTGACATCTAATTTTGAATAAGGAATATTTGTGCCAATACCAACGCTACCAAGTCCTTCTGAGTCATTGAGTAAGACATGTGAGCCAGCATTTCCTCCTCTGATATACGTGTTTTCTAAACCACTTGCGGGATAATTGAAATGAGAAGTGTGTACACCGCCAGTAATTGCCAATGAACCATTGGGGCCTGTACCCACCACGGCAAGTTTGGCCGTTGGAGAGGCAACACCAATACCGACATTGCCCGCATTGGTGTTTTCAAGATTTACTCCGTTTTCTACCCAACCCGCACCCGAGCCGCCACCAGTTGTGAGGCTTATCCATGATGTGCCGTTCCAGTATTTCATCACATCTAAATCTTTATCAAACACTACCGTGCCTTTAGGTTGGTTAGTGAGGGCATCAATAAATACCGTAGTAAATTGCGGAACAGAAATCCCTTGATTGGGTTTAATTTCTGTACTTTGGGCGAAGACTTGGAGCGTCATCACAAGCATCAATGCGGATACTATTATCTTTTTCATGGTATAAAAAATTATGATTTATGCGTTCAGAATTTGTGTTTTGAATAGGCAAAGGCAAAAGTTTTCCCAACCGACTACATTATTAATAATCGGGGTTTGGTCAAAATTAGTAGTAAAACAGGGCTTAAAAAGCAAAAAGGGGCAGACTACACGAATTGGGGTAAACAACAAAAGCAAGCATCAGACTTCTACGATTCCGAACTTACGCTCGGGCGATTGGGTATCTTGCATATAAAAATTGGCGGGGGTCATGCCCGTAAATTCTTTATAATCTCGCACTAAATGTTGGTAATCGTAATAGCCACAATCGAGAGCGATACTGAGCCAATCTTTATTCGGGAAGGCATTTTTCATTCTAAAAACCTTATCGAATCTGATGATACGAGCAAAATATTTTGGGTTGATACCGATGCGTTCGTTGAAATTTCGTTCAAATTGTTTGGCACTCAAGCAAGCTTCTTTTGCCAACCAATCGAGCGAATAACTATTGACATTTTGAAGCATAGCGATTCCCACTTTATCAATCGGGCGAATTTCGTAGGCTGATTTCTTGACCAAACCCAACAAAAACGCTTCTACGACAGGAATCATCTTTGGGTAATCTTCGATACTGCTCAGACGTTCGTTCAGAGCCTTTGCTTCATTGCCCAAAACCGCTTCTGCATCAAAATACTGATTATTCAAATCTATCGTCGGAATGCCAGTCAGACGATACAGTCCACCAGGTTGAAAAACAACTTGCACCATCAGAAACTCCTTACCAACGTGCCGGTGGCTCACCACACTTTGCTGCCCAATGAGTGCCGAACGCACAGGGTTTATCGTTCGGCCATCGTCATAGCTTACCTTCTCGGAGTCTCTTGGGTAAAAACTCAGAGTAACTTCTGGCCGAGGCGGATAGGCTTTGGCAGGCGGCAAGGTACTATCGGTAAATGACAAGTGCATAAACCGATACATGCGTACGTGCTGCTGCAAAGCTAAACTGGGTTGTAAATCATAAAAAAATGGCATAGCTCTATGATTTTTTAGTCAATTTACCAAATTTAGCTTCAATTACAAAGTAATCGGTGGGCCAACTACTTTCATACCATGTGCCTGATGAATTTGCTGAATCAATTCGGGCGTTGGTGGGCCTTGCAACTCATTCATTTTCTTGAAAAACTCTTCCATCTGCCCCGATGGTTGTAGAAAATAAACCAGTTTTCCTTTGTCGCTTAGCTGCAACCATGTGTGCGGCACTGCTCTTGGTAAGAAAATCGTATCCCCTGCTTTCAAAGTCATTCGCTCGGTATCGAGTTGAAACAAATATTCGCCTTCTACCACATAAAAAATCTCATCTTGGTCGAAATGTACGTGAAGTGGAGGGCCAATTTTCTCAAAACCAACATATTCCAAAACCGTTAGTTGTCTGTCAGTATCTTTCGATGAAATCTTAACATCGTTGGGGTTTACTCCTCGGTACTTAATTGGCTGGTCGAATCGGTCTTTACCTGCATTGACTTTAAAGCCTTTTTGGTTGCGAAAAGTCGATAATTTACCTGTTGTGGCAATCACTGGCATCGAAGCCAAAGTAGCCTGAATGAAGTTTCTTCGTTGCATCGTTTTTTGATTTATTAGGTTCGATAAATATTTCGATACAAAGTTTCACTATCAGCGGCATATTTTAGTGGTAAAAAATCGACATTCTTTAATCTTGCTTCGGCATTTTATTTACTGGGTTACTCCGCTGGGCTTGCTCTACCACAACCACGTTTTCTACGGCCGTCAAGAGCCATTTTTCTGCTTTTTTTACAAAAACCAACAGTTTTAAATTATCAGCTTCTGGATATAAAGTGCCCGATGGCGAACTATAAGCCCCAACTCGCTGCAACAAATGCACCACCATCACATCCTTCGTAACAGCCCTAAAATGTACACTTTTCTTAGTCAGTGTCACATTCTTAAACATTCCTTCATGAAAAACTTGGTGAGCGTATTGAATCTCACGGCGGTTTTTCCACCACATACCTACTACATTTACCCAATCACAATCTTCGGTGGCGTAGTTGGCAATATCATCGTAATTGTGGTTATTCCAACTCGCAATCAAAGCATCAACCTGCCTCTCAACCGCCATTTCGTCGGGAGTTTTAGTTTGTGCAAAAAGTATGTTTGATAATAAAATCAGGAAACAAAAAGAAACTAATTTTCTCATAATCAATTATTTATGTTTAATTCTTGATTACAAAATTAGCGGTTGGGCAGTTGCTGGAATAGTACAAATACGACAAGTTTAGTAGTAAAGCTGATTATGAAGCGAGAATGGCGTTTCATTAAATTCGTTTTCGATAACCGAAGGAGAAACGCCACAAAAGGCCTTAAAATCTCGAATCAAGTGCATTTGGTCGAAGTAGCCACATTCGTGGGCAATGGTTGTCCATTTGATACTGGGTGTGCTTTCTTTCATCACCCACGCCTTAGCGAAGCGAATTTGGCGAATAAAAAACTTAGGTGAAACCCCTACTCGCTGCAAAAATTGGCGTTCGAGCTGACGATTACTCACACAGGCTTGCGAGGCAATAGCATCAACATTTACAAGGCCGCCATCTTTCAAAATCATCGGCAAAACGCTATCAATGGGCAAACGGCTACGCAGTTTATGGAGTTTTTTCAGTAGAAAAACCTCCACAATTGCCTTCAATTTATCAGGTGATTGTATTTCGGCTAATTGCTCATTGATAAACTGAATTTCTTTATCTAAAATATAAGTGCTATCCAACGATTCATCAACGGGAAATTCATTCATCGAAATTCCGAGCAAACGATAAAGTCCACATGGCTGAAAACCTACTTTCACCGTAAAATTCGAATGGTGCATTTTCAGCTTGATTCTATTAACCTGCGGGCCAACCAAAATACTGCGATTGAGTTTTACCTTTTTATTGGTAGTCAGATATTCGCTTTCGGGAGCTTCAAACGGATAGAAATAAAGACATTGCTCGGGTAATGGCGGAAACGAAAACTCAGGGCGAGGCAAATTTCGGTCTAATTCAAAGCGAAAAACCATGATATTATTCACAAATTCGCTCAGAGCAGGGTGCGGTTTGTAAATTTTATGAAACATAGTTTTCGATGAATTTTATTAGAAATTAAGCTTTAATCCACCCTCCACCTTTATTTTCCAGTTCTTGGCTTCATTTCATAAAATTAGGAAAATCGATAGAACAATCGTTTAAAAAACGATATTATCTATTAAACGGACGCCCCCCAAGAAAGCCGCAACACATAAAGCAGTCTTTGCATCGGCAATTTTCGTTTCAATTGGTAGCAAAGTATCAAAATCAGCAGCCTCGAAATATTCTAATTCAAATTCAGGGTAATTCGCAAAATGCTCATTAACAGCTATTTGCATTTCAATTACACTCGCACCACTTTGTAGTTTTTCTTTAGCCAAATTTAAAGCTTTATATATCTGCGGAGCTAAAGCACGGGCTTCGGGCGACAAACGAGTATTGCGTGACGACATCGCCAAACCATCGGTTTCTCGCAAAGTCGGACACGGGATTATTTCTAAATCAAAGCTTAAATCTTGCACCATTCGTCTGATAACCGCCACTTGCTGCAAATCTTTTAGTCCGAAGTAGGCCTTTTCGGGCTTAACGATATTGAAAAGTTTACTCACCACAATGCCTACACCATTGAAATGGCCAGGACGAAATTTGCCTTCCATAACTGTTTCCAGCGTTCCGAAATCCATTTTTAGTTGTGGCAAACTCGGATACATTTCTTCGGCCGATGGAGCAAAAACAACATCACAACCCGCTGGAAGTAGCATTTCACAGTCACGTTCGAGTGTGCGAGGGTATTTCTTCAAATCTTCAGGATTATTAAACTGCGTAGGATTCACAAAAATACTGCAAACCGCCAAATCGTTTTCGGCTTTTGCTTGCTCAATCAATGAAATGTGGCCCGCGTGTAAGGCACCCATTGTAGGCACAAAACCAATGGTTTTTCCTGCTCTTTGCTGAGCTTTTAGGTATTGTTGTGTTTCTGAGATGGTATTGAGTATCTGCATTTTAAAGGTTTGTTTGTCGGTCAAAATAAGGAAGTGTTACTTTTTTTGCTCAAATATAATCAGATAAAATTAGAAGTTTAATTTTTTGCTATTTCTACGCTCTGACCGAAGTGGAACTTCGCTCCACAAACACAACTTTACATTTTCATAACGTCTTGATAATAGGCAGTTTACATTCTTTGCGGTATTTTGTTAGCATGAAAAAACACAAGCATTTTCGCACAATAGTGCTTTCCGACATACATCTTGGTACGAGTGGCTCTAAGGCTAAAGAAGTAACCGAGTTTCTGAAACAATACCGCTGCCAAAAACTCATCTTAAACGGTGATATAATTGATGGTTGGGCATTGAAAAAATATGGTAACTGGAAGAAAAAACACACCTCATTTTTTAGGGTTGTTCTGAAAATGATGGATAAACACGATACTAAAGTGGTGTATTTGAGAGGGAATCACGATGATTTTCTTGACCAAATCTTGCCTTTGGTTGTTGGTAAACAGTTTCAGATTCGCCGAGATTATATCCTCAACTCAGGTGACAAACGCTTCTACATTACACACGGAGATGTTTTTGATAGCATCACAACAAACATGAAATGGCTGGCTCACTTGGGCGATTTAGGCTACACTTTCTTGCTTTGGCTCAACAAAAACTACAATGCTTACCGAGAATGGCGTGGCTTGCCTTATTATTCGCTTTCGCAGGTGGTGAAGCAAAAGGTAAAAATGGCGGTTAGTTATGTGAACGACTTTGAAGAAAAGCTCGCTGATTTGGCCAAAGCAAAAGGTTGCGATGGCATTATTTGCGGACATATCCACCAACCAGCAATCAGAGAAATAAATGGCATAACTTACCTAAATTCAGGCGATTGGGTAGAAACCATGTCGGCACTCGTTGAGGATTTCGATGGAAAATGGAGCTTGGTTTATTATTCAATCAGCGATGATATTTCTACCTCAAACACTGATTTTGACGATGATGAGGAAGACGAAGACACTATTGAAAAATTCGTTTTACCAAGAATTGCGGCTTCATTATAAAGTCTTCAGTGAGCAGTTTTCAGTAAACAGTAATTAACAAAGTTGGAGCATGAAATATCTTTTTATTATTCAAGGCGAAGGGCGTGGGCACCTGACGCAGGCTATTGCTCTGAGTGAAATATTGAGCAAAAACAATCATCAAGTGGTTGGGGCATTGGTTGGTTCGGCCGATGGGAAAAATATTCCTTCTTTTTTTGCCGAGAAATTTCAGTTTCCAAGTTTCTCATTTGCGAGTCCATGCTTGGTTTACTGCAAGAAAACCAAAAGCCTTGATGTTCGTAAAACCCTTACCAGAAGCATTCTAAAACTAAAAACATATATTTCGAGCCTTCGAAGAATTAACATCATTATTAATCAACTGAACCCTGATGTTATCATAAATTTTTATGATGTTTTGGGCGGAATCCATCAATTTTTGTTTCGTCCTCAATCACCGATGGTTTGCATTGCTCACCAATATTTACTACTCAACCCTGACTTTCAACACCCTAAAAAACATTGGCTTGATAAATTTTTGGTTAATACCAATACACACATTACGGCTTTGGGGGCAGCAAAGAAGCTGGCTCTTTCATTCACACCTTTCAGCAATTACGAACAGCAAGCTATTTACACTATTCCACCACTTTTACGCACCGAAATCACCCAGATTTCACCCACAACCGAAAATTATATTTTGGTGTACATGACCCAACATACTTTGGCAGATGAACTCATCAAGTGGCACGCAAAAAATCCGAAAGTGATGGTGCATTGCTTTTGGGATAAACCACAAAATACAGAAGTGTTTAAATATTCAAGAAACTTGCATTTTCATCGAATAAATGGGCCAAAATTCTTAGAAATGATGCAAAACTGCAAAGGTTTGGTCACTACGGCAGGCTTTGAGTCGGTCTGTGAAGCCATGTATTTGGGTAAACCAACGATGATGATTCCAGTGCCGAAACACTACGAACAAGCCTGCAACGCCCTCGATGCCAAACGTGCAGGTGCAGGTATTACGGGTACTCAGTTCGACTTAACTGCTTTCCTCAACTATATTCCACAACATCGAGATATTAGCACCGATTTTCAGACTTGGCACAGCCGAAGTGCATTTTTATTCTTGCGAGAAATAGAAAATCTTTTTGATGTAAACCATGATATTTCTATTGATTTTAGTCCGAATTTGGCATAAAAAAGGAATGGTTACTGCTCAGTAGCCATTCCTTTCCTTACAAGTTTTCTCTAGTTTTTTACACTGTTAATTTCTCTACCAACGGGCTTTCCATTATCAAATTCATAGCCTAATAATTTCGCTGCCGTCTTAGCAATCTGATTTTGAAATAACTGACCTTCGGTTTTCACTTCGCCCAATGCTGGAGTGTCTGGCCCGATGGCAGCCATCCAAATTTGGTAACAATCCGACACCTTTTGCCCGTGGCTTGTCCACTGCGATTTGATTTTATCGCCTCGTCCGTGGTCGGTTAAAATCAAAAAAGTTGTTTTTCCTTTATATTCGGTCGTTGACTGGCAGTAGCTCCACAAATCTCCGATAAATTTATCAGCTGTATTGGCAGCAAAAAGGTATTCATCATATTTTGCTTCGTGGGCAAATTCATCGGTTTCATCAAATGATAAAAAGAATACTTTAGGCTTATTTTTCTGAATATATTCTTTGGCTAAATAGTACGTGATGAAATCGTGGCGGTCACTGGCGAGACTTGGGTAATTTTTCAAAATCTCGTTGAGCATTTGCTCTTTTTCGGTCAAATTCCCTTGTACTAAATCTTTTCCCGAATTGACAGGAATCCCGCTTCGTTTGTCATTAATAATATACGGAAAAACATCCCAAGTACTGTAAGCCGCTACTTTTCCTTTGAGCTTGGGTTGCTTATTCAGAAACTCCAAAACGGTTATGTTTTTATTATACATCTTATCATTTGAATTGATGCTGTCGTCGGCATAACCACTCAAAATTTCGTTATAACCTGGGTACGAAAACCAATACGGATTCATGACATTTACTTTATTACCGGCCCAACGATTGCCATAAAGTTGGCCTTCTTTGGCTACTGTATCCCACATAAAAGGCATCAGTTTCTTGCGGCTTTCTTCCGCAGTTTTTCCCACAAAGGCATTCTTTATTCTATCCCGATTTCTCACAAATTTATCATCTTTCAAAATCGTTGTATCAACCCCGCCAAACATTTCTTGCCAACGAAAACCGTCGGTTGTGATGATGAAAACATTCTCGGTTTTATTTTGGGCAAAAGCTAAGTTTAACCCTAAAAAAAAGATTAGTATTGATTGGCAGTATTGTTTCATTGCTGATTTTTCTTTTTGGTTTTCTTCGACTTACTCTTCATTTTTTCAACTTTATCATCATCATCTCGGCGTTTTTGCATAGTTTCGGTGCGATCAAGCTCTTCCGAGCTCACAAAAAATTTCCAATCAAATTTTTCATCAATCGGAGTTAAAGCTTTTTGTGGGTCAAAGATTCGTAGGTCAGATTTTACTGCGTTGTAGGGTGAAAAGTCTGGCTTATCTGTAAAAAGATCAGCCATATCAGTTGCCCCGGCATCATACTGATTTAAGTACGGAATACCCAAAATATGCCAGAATGTTTTGAAAATACTACCAAAGCTATAGTGAACCTTGCTCACATAATCCTTTTTAGTATATGGCGAAGCTACCATCAAAATACTTCGATGAGCATCTACGTGGTCAACTCCTCCTTGGGGGTCGTCTTCGGTAATAAAAATTGCCATGTTCTTCCAATAGGGTGTTTTTGAGAGAAACTCAATCGTTCGGCCAACCGCTAAATCATTATCGGCCATGTAACTTGCCTGAAACGGAAAACCGGCGTTCGGACGCTCACTCGTACCATGATCGTTTGGCAACATAAGTGTAATGACCGAAGGCAAATTTCCTTTCGACCAACGCTCATTAAATTCTTTCATGAATAAATCGGCCCTAAACTGGTCGGGAATTGCCATGTTGTAGGTCGGAAAAGTTTTTGAAGATTTATCAATCAATGGAGCCGGAAGTGGATAGTTTACGGTATAAAGTTCGCCGATATATTTCATGGTGCTATCGCTAAATGCACCCGCCATTTCTACCCCAAAACCAAAGTTATAAAAGTCAATTTTGTTTCGGTCGAGATGCTCCCACATACTACCTCCTTCGTTATAATCTTCGGGATAAATTGAGCCTGCCGAACCATAAATCGCCAAATTTCCTGGGGCATGTGAGGTATCTCGTTGCGAGAGTTTTCCGCCATACGAAGCGGCGGTTTCGGTCTCACACCATTCGTTTGGATAGGTATTTACGAGCCAACGATGCCCATCAGCCGATACATCAGAATCACAGAAAAAATTATCACTTATTGCAAAACGCTTCGCCAAAGCGGCATGATTAGGCATCACTCGTGCATCAGGAATGGTTTTGGTAGCTTTTCGATTGATAACTTTTACACCATTGCCAAAACGTGCCAAAGTAGAATCGCCGTCGCCGTTTTTAATTTGCCCAAAAACTTCATCATAAGTACGGTTCTCTTTGGCAATAAACACAATATATTTAATTTCGTCTGATGGTTTTTTATTGGTTGCAGGAATCGGACTTTTACCTTTTCGGGGCTCAATAAACCTAAAATTATTTGCTATAACCGCCTGTGTTTCAGCTTTTAACTGATCATCGGCTGGTATATCAATCACAGAAACCAAGCCTTTCATTAATCCACCAATATAACTCCCCTCTTCGCCCATTTTAAAGTTTTTCCCAGCATTTGGCCCACTTCCAAGCCCTTTGGCATTGGCAACAATGAGTTTCTTTCCATCATTACTTACTTTTAGTTTTGAAGGAAACCATGCCGTTGGAATATGCCCCATTACTTCAAGCTTGGCTACATCAATAACAGCAACCGCATTAATACCCGACTCGGCAACGTAGAGGCGTTTTTGATCGGGTGAGAGCGTAATACCAAAAGGGATAATCCCCCTTAAATTTCCGAGTCGTTTATCAATTGAAAGTGGAATGTTTTTTAGCACCTTCCCTGCTTTTATATCAATCACCGAAATACAATCGTTATTACCATTGCTCACAAAAACGTAGTCGTTGGTTGCAACCACCGAGTTCGGACTGCTACCACCAACCGCAGGAAAATCTTCAATCATTTGACCTACAAGGAAGCCTGTTTTGATTTTAGCGACCCCACCCCGACCCTCCCCAATAGGGAGGGAGTTAGAAACTGGATAAATCCAGACAGAAAAAGATTCGGGAGCATTTGGGTCGCCGAGAGCCGGAATCCCATTGGCGGCATCGCCTTCAAACATTTCTTTTGAGCCGTATTTGGTCGAAGGGAATTTATGAGCTGTTCCTTTGATATTTTTGGGGTCTACATCGGTAAATCGTTTGTATTCAAAAACTCCTACATTGGCCACTACGATATTTGTTTCGTCGGGAGTGAGTGTGATTCCGAAAGGATAACGGCCGGTTGGAATATTCTTAATGACTTTTTCGGTTGCTACATCAATTACCACAATTCGGAAGCCGATTTGATCAACAACATAGATTGTTTTTCCGTCTTTGGTCATTACCATATCCCCCAAATATCCGTGTGTAAAGTCTTTATTATCAGACTTCAACGCACAATTAATTTTTCCTTTGGGCTTACCCGTAACGGCATCATATTTAAAAATCTTGTTTGATTCTCCACCAGAAACATAAACAGTTTGATTATCTGGGCTAATGGCCAAACCCATGAAACATGCTTCCAAAATACCTTCATTGTTTTTGGCTCCTTCGGGTACTTGAATAGTTTCGGGATTGGTCGAAAGTATGTTTTTTATGATAGAAATAGAAAACGGGCGAATACCCGAATTGGCGGTAATAGCCGTATTCCCGTCGGGACTAAGCACCAATCCGTAAGGGTGTGGAGCGGTTGAGATCTGCACGCCACGCGGCGTAAGGATACGCCCATTTGGAATAATGGTTTTACCCAATTTATTGATTTGAGCAGGTGCCGTGCCAGCAGGTGCCTCAATGCTTACTTGAGCTTTCACCGCAAACGAAATTGCGAATAATATAATGAGTTTTTTCATGTATTCGGGTGGAATAATTTTAGTTTCAAAAGCTAAAAATTTGAATAACTATTGGTGATAAAGTCTGAAACTTCGAGCCATTTATCAAATTTCAAGATTTAAAGTGAGCCATAGACTTCTGCCTACACCATTGATTCCTGAGCCATGGGTCCGGTAATCTTTATTAGTGAGATTTTGAGCAGAAATACTGATATTCAAGCACTTATATTCATATCCGCTATAAATATTTAAAATTTGCCAAGCGGCTGTTCCGTTTTTACCAATTCGGTTATCGTCTTTATCTCCTTGTGCGAGGCGGTCTTGCTTGGCCGCGAAAAGCAATTCTGGACGTAAAAAGAATTTTTTCTTGCGATATTCCAGCCCCAAACGCCCATTGAGTGGCGGCATACGTCGCATTGGTTCGTTTTTCGTAATATTCTGTCCGTAAGTGTATGAAACCCCACCATAAGTTTTCAATTCTTTACTAATAAGCCCTTCAAACTCAGCTTCTATGCCTTTGATGGTTGCTTTTTCGATGTTTTCTTTCCGATAAACACTATAATTATCAATGACTTGGTTTGGAACTTTTATACGAGCAATTAAATCTCTTAAATCACTGTAATAGAGAGCGGTTGTTGCAGAGAAGCGGTCGGTTCGGAATTTATAACCCAGCTCATAATTATTCGACTTTTCGGGTTTTAAATCGTTGGTTGGTAATTCATATCTGAAATCAACGATACCCAACGTGCCTAGATCATCAATATTTGGTGTACGAAAACCAGCATTATACGAAGCATAAATGTTTGATTTCGAACCAATCAAATATGCAATCGAAACATTTGGCACCAGTGCCTGTGGCTTTAGGTTTGTCTTACCAATGGTTTCATCAGGAACAACAATTGAAAAACCATTATAACGAAGCCCAGCCGAAAACTGCCATTGATTTTGGATAAATTGATGCAACGAATAAACAGAATAATTCAAGAAAGTTGAATTGTCGGGGTATAAGCCACGTAAAATTTTAGGTGCCGATGATGAAGTAATCGAAGCTGGTCTATCAACTTTTGAACTCCGTACTAAATCGTGATAAATTTCAATACCCGAGTTGGCAGTCCATTTATCCGAAAATGCTGAAAAAATATTGCCTGCGAGTGCTTTTGTATAAACTTTGTCGGTTTCTTGAATAAATCTTACTGAACCATTTTTCTGACTCCCCCTACCCTCGTAAGTCATTTGCACTGAACCCGTTATTGAAACATCACGTACAATTTTCGAATCATTGATTTGATTAAATTTTAAGTAAGAAAGATTACGTCTTTGAGGCTGAAATTCATTGATCGCAAAGTTTTCTAACACAACTTTATGATATACTGGTACATCTTTGGCCTCAAAATACTGGTGTGCCATCGTCAGGATTCCTCTACCAAGTTTTAGTTTAGCTTTTAGATTTCCCATTTGTTCGTCATAACCCGAAGGCGACTGCCGGCCTGTGAGTTTGCCCCCCACCAAATCTCCGAAATTTCGGTAGCCAAAACTTCCCGAAATAGCCAGATTTTCACCGCCATAATTTACTTCTGCACGTGCAGTTTGTTCCATTCCTTGTGTGGCTATTCTTCCGAGTAGATTAGTTTTCCATCTACTGCCAAATACCGGGTCGGCCGTAAATACTTGAATGGTTCCGCCCAAAGCATCAGAGCCGTATTGCACTGAGCCTGCACCTTTTAGTACTTCTATTTTTTCGATCGAAAATGGGTCAATTGTATTGAAATATTGGTTTGGTCCGTAACGAAAAGTACTATTACTCAGGCGGATACCATCAACCAAAAGTAGAGTCTGGTTGCCAGTAAGGCCACGCACAAATGGAGAGCCACCACCATGATTAGTTTTTTGTACAAAAACCCCATTTACACCCATAAGGGCCTCGGGAGTTGTGCGTGAAGCATAAGTTTTGAGGTATTTTTTATTCAAAACCTTGATACTATTCGGGGTTTGAAATTCTTGATTTGCCGAACGATTTGCGGTTATAACTACCTCGTTCAAGAGTTCGGTTTTAGTGCTATCTGATTGCTTATTTTGTGCAAAAAGAATTGTTGGAAGGAATGCTAATAGAAGTGTTTTCATTATCAATTATAAGAGGTGTTAAAAACTTGAAGTTAATTTTTTTTTAAATACCCTTCACAAATACTTATAAAATGTTGTAAATCAGGTAATATCATGGCTTCTACTTTGGCGGCTTCATCCCAGCGTCGCATTTTTATAATCAGTTCAAAATAAGGGTTTTGTTCAAAATTTTCTGCTTCTTTTTTGGTCATTCGGCCACCTTGAAACATTAATGTTTGCTTACTCGCCTCCGAAAGAGCCTCGTAATAATCTTCATCAATATATGTCAGATACCGCTTAGCATTTACGTGATTTTCGACTAAGGTAGCTATTTTTTCGCTGAAGCCTCTTTCGCGGAGCCAATCGGCTGCTACAGATTCATGGTCTTTTCGGCCGTAAGTTTCCATTAATTCTTCTTCGGTTTCAGCAGGAAATAAATGTCCAATATCGTGCAAAAAGGCAGCAATTTGCACCTCTTCGTCGTAGCCTTGTCGTTTGGCCAGCATGGCTGCTTGGGCAGCGTGCTCGTATTGACTGACATTTTCGCCGTAATACTCGCCATCTCCTTGATTTTCAAAGAGTTGACGAATTTCTAAAATTGTATTTTGAATCATTTTTTAAATTTTAAACCAAAGAAAAGCGGAGCTAAAACTAACCCCGCTTTTGAAAGTAAACCTATGATGCTGAATTTTTATTTTAATAACCAAAGCATATCATTGATGTCGTCTTTTCCAGCAAACTGGCTATCAATGGCGGCTTTATAGTTGGTTGCGTTGGTCGTACGCTCCGACAATGGGTATTGCCAACGAACAGCGATACGGTTTGAGTTTCCGTTGCCTACACCTGTGTAGAATCTCGGGAAACCCGTGCGACGCCAGTTGAAATATGCTTCCATGCCTGAGTTCATGAAGAACGCTAAGTATTTTTGGGTAAGAATCTGCTCTTGGCCTTTAGTGGTTTTTCCTGCATATTTTACCGATGCCTGAGCATAGTATTTCTCGAAATCAAAGTCGATTGTAAAAGTAGACAAATCGGCTGCTTCACGGCCACCCGTTCTTGAATAAGTCATGGTGTTTGAGCCATTTTTCACGCCATAGAAATCCATAGATGCTTGGATACCTTTTTTGTACCATGCTTCTGTATCGCCCGTAGCCCAACCTAAATGATAAGCCTCGGCGATATTGAAACACATTTCAGGATAACCTACGATGAATGTAGTTTCTGCAACATAATTTCTGTAATAACGGAAGCGATTTTGGAATGAATAAAGCCCCGGTGCAAAACCAGCACCGTTATTACGGCCTGCTTTATCACTCATGTCGGTCAAATCTTCGGCCGAAGAAGCCCCTACATACGCACTGTAATCTGATGGTTTCTTGCCTGCTTTTAGTTCTGCTCCTGCTGGCTCGCACGTAATCATCACACGTGGGTCGTTCATCAAAGAAAGTGGCTCAACATAAGCTTTTGCCATATTCTGACGAGTAGCATCAAAACCAAAATTATCAGGGTTTGATGGATATTTATTGAAGTTATTGTAAGTATATTGTAAGCTTTCTGATAAACTTCCAAACAACGGAAACTTCGTTGGATTACTCATCATTTCGGAAAAACGACCTTTCACATTTAGTTCAGTATCAGCATCTTTCTTACTTAATGCCACCAAAACTCTTAGTTTATAGGCATTTACGGCTTTTTGCCATTTACGCACATCACCACCGAAATAAAAATCGCCACTCATTGAGTTTTCGCCTTTAGTAATCAAAGCGGCCATGTCGGTATTGGCATCGTCGAGCCATTTCAATACCTGAACAAAAATCGCTTTTTGGGTATCGTATTTAGGAGAAATATTCTCAATTCCTTTCAAGGCTTCGGTCATTGGTAAATCGCCCATGCGGATTGTCATTTCGTAGAAGAAGAACGCACGGAAAAATTTACCTAAAGCACTATATCCGTTCACATCGGCCAAACCCGCACGCTTGGCTTCTTCTTCCATTTTAATTACGTTTTTGAGCGTATTGTAATGGTTTGAGCCTGATGTCCAAGTGTATTCGTTGGTTGCGTAGTAGTTGTAGTTTGAACAATAAAATTGATTCCAACGCATTTCGGCACTGAATGGGCGACCGATGTTATTGAACATATCAGATTCTACGCCTTGCAAAACCAATGATGCTGGCACGCTTACTGCACTATTAGGGTCTTTTTCGAGTTCTTCGAAAGTTTTTTCGCAACTGCTCAAAGTAAGAGCCGCTACTGCGAAAATTGA
>NZ_JBMLRC010000159.1:0-1042 GCF_049241225.1 Emticicia sp. | reverse complement strand
TATCAGATTCTTGTAAATGGTATGATTTGGATAAAATCCCAACGCTAATGTTTGACCATAACGAGATTTTTCGAAAAGCTCTTGAAACCTTACGAATGATGCTCGACGAAAAATTGATAGGTTTTAATTTACTGCCCGAAACTTTTACGATGAACGAATTACAGAATCTTTATGAGACAATTTTGGGTGAAAGATTGGTTCGGTCAAATTTCCAGCGGAAAATTTTAAGTTTAGGTATTCTGGAACGTATAGAAAAGAAAATGACAGGAGCAGCCAATAAGGCTCCGTATGTATATAGATTTATTGGCCAGTAAACCAAAGTGGGAGTACGCAAGCTCCCCTTTGATTATTATTTTATAGGAAGATTATCGCTTGCTTCGATAAGTGTAGTGCCATTTTCGAGCAAGTTCCATCGATAAGTACAGGTTTCGTTGCTACCGCATTTAGGGCAACTCCAAAGCCAAGTAGTATCGCTTGAAATCTCAATATTGGTTTCGGTAATTAGCTTTTCTAAGGCTACTCTTTTTTGTTGAACCTCCGAATTATTGATAATTGATTCAATATTGAGTATATCTGCTAACTGATTATCTTTTATGAGTTTAATGAAAATCTGAGGTAGGGTATTATCTCTTAAAAAACGTTCTATATCAAGATTCGTTAATCGTGCTGTTGCACAATTTTGGCATCGCCAACCACTTATTTGAGTCGAATTAACACCGATTCGTTCGATTATTGTGTTTAGGTTTTCTCCTTTGGCTAAGCTGTAGGCCAAGCTCTGCAATTGCCCGAAAACTGCTCCCTGCCATAAGCCCACAATATCTTGATTTCCAATAACAATATCGTTAAACGAACCCATTCCTCCATATGCACGTATGTGATGCTCGGTATCACGATTTTTATCCCATTTTTCAATGTCTTCACTTAGCCAATTGGCCCAAAAATCGTAATGGTTTTCGAGTAAGATGGTACGTAAAAGCTCTAATGATTGTTTATAATAATCGGTCATTGGTTTGGTTTTATTTGTTTGTTACGATTACAAGCG
>NZ_JBMLRC010000158.1:6365-23759 GCF_049241225.1 Emticicia sp. | reverse complement strand
TTTCTATCGGCCAATGACCCAAAAATTATTACACCCAAAAATATGCCAATATGTTGAAAAACAAGTAGATTACTATTGGCCTCAATAAGTTGTTGTTCGGTAAAACCAAAATCAATAAATGGTTCTTTTTTGAACACATAGGTAAGATTAACACAAAAAACATTGGCGAAATATGCCAATCCTGCAGTAAGTAAGGTTAGGTATTGAGGTCGTATTTTCATGTTTCCAGATTCACAGTTACAAGTATATCTATAAAGAGTATTTATAAGTCTGTTTTCTGGCTTAAATGTATATCTCTACATTTATTTTAATACAAATATAATTAAATTTATTAATAAATGCACCTTTCTCTTTTACGAGCCTTTTTGTATAATCTTATTGGCAAGAAAATAAATTAATAAACCAATTATTACGCCCACACCATCGGCCAAAGCATCATACCAATCAAAACTACGATGAAATGATGTAGGAAGTGCCCCCTGACAAAATTCGATGAGAATACCGTAGAGAATGCCAATAACTAGCGTTTTTGAGTAGTTTTTGAACGCAAATTGCCAGCAAAAAGCCCATCCTGCAAAAGCTACAAAATGGGCCGTTTTATCATCAGCATCGGGTAATTTTTCACTCGGCATTGTGCAGAGGATAAAAATGATGAGCGTAATAGCAAAAGCTAAATATTTATTTTCCAGAAATTTGATTGCCAATTCTTTCAATTTCATCTAAGAGTGCGTTTAGGTCGGTTTCTGTTGTGAGCGGATTCATCAACGACACACGAAGATAAACGTTTTCTTTTAAAGTTGTTTGTACGATATAGAAATTGCCTTCTTGTAAAATCTGTTTTCTGATGGCTGAATTTAGGTCGTTTTGAGTTAAAGCTCCCCTAATGGGGGCGGGGGGGGCTGCTCTAAAACATACAATATTACTTTCTGGCTCAATAGCGAGTTCAAAGTTTTGTCGGGCTTTCACTAAATTGGCAAATTTTTCGGCCAGACCGTGCAAGTACTCTACATTTTCGGTAAAAATTTGCTCGCCGTGAGCTTTCAAAATTGAATAGATTTTTAGACTCATCATTAATTTTGTACACTCAAAAGTACGTTTTCCTGAATTAAACCAATCTTTTGAGTGCTGATTTGCCCACAAATATTGTGCTTTTTGTTGGAAAGTCTTGAAAGCATCTTCATCTCGTTTGAAAATCAAAGCCGTTGCCAAAGCGGGAGTCATCAACATTTTGTGCCAATCAATTACCACTGAGTTGGCTTGTGCTATGCCATTTACTTTATGTTTGTATTTTTCGGAGAAAATAACTGCTCCACCATGAGCTCCATCCACATGAAACCAGATTTGGTGTTTATGGGCAAAATGGCCAATTTCTGCTAAATCGTCATAACTTCCGGTGGAAGTTGAGCAGGCACTACCTACAATACAAATCACTCGAAAACCTTTTTCGGTAGCTTCGTTGTAGTATTTTTCTAATAAATCGGTTCGGATTTGTAACTTCTCATTTGTCGGAACTTTTATGATTCCTTCGCTGCCTATTCCCATGATTCGGGCGGCACGGTCGATGCAATAATGGGCTTCTTCCGAAACCATAACCGCCAATTTTTCACTTGTTCCTTCTTCCCAAACATCAGTTTTAGCAGCACGAGCTGCCAAAAGTGCCGTAAGGTTTGCCAAAGTTCCGCCCGAAGTGAGTAATCCACTGGAATTTTCATCAAAGCCAATTTTTTTGGCCAATAGTTCTGATAAAATTCTTTCCAGTGGGTTCGACACCAAACCCATTTCATAAACCGCCATGCCATTGTTGAGCAAACCAGAAAGCATACTGGCTACCGCTGTGATTGGTAAAGGTGGCGTAACCTGATGCCCCATGTAGCGTGGATGGTGTAAATGGGTTGATTTTTCGATGGTTTTCTTGAAAAAATCTTCAACATTTCCTGCACCTTGCTCGTAATCTGCCTGCCAAAAGGCCAACGATTCGTCGGGTTCTTGGTATGGAATTACACTCGTAATTGTCTGATTTTGAGCAGATTCCAGATAGTCAGCCAATAAATCGACCAAATTATGGGCATTTTGGCGAAAAGCATCGGGCGAAAAAGCTTGTTGAAGAATTGTCATTTTTTTAGAAATCAAAATTTAAACCAATATTCCAATTAAAATCGCTTTTGGGTGTCACTATTAAAGGCTTAACTGCCTGCATCGAGATAGAAACAGGTAGGTTTTTATACGACCAAACCGCAATCCCCGAAGCAAAAAGTCCTTTAAACGGAATACTGTTATCAATATAAAACAAATTTGGCTTGAGTGCTAATTTTACCGAATTCGAGAGGCGTATTTTGCTAATATTGGCCGATAGGCTGTAAAAATAGCCAGATTTTACGGCATCTATATCAATGCCTTTGGTGTACCAGCACAGGGCTTGAATACTTGAGTTTTCGGAGATTTTGTAAGTTGTCGCTGCTTCAAATTCTAAATATTTATTGACTCTCTGAACCTCAAATGTCTGTAAATTTTCGGTAATATTGGTTCTTTTAAAAAACAACGACCAGTTTATACCCGTGCGAAAGGTGAATTTCTTACGTGGAAATTGTACTCTCAACCAACTATTCGATACCCAAGGTTTGCCATCAATGCCGTAATTTAAAGCGGGTGAAAACGAAAAGTTACCTTTTTTTATAGAAAAACCTGTCATAAGAGCGGGTTTTCCGAGTGCGAATGCTGGTACGGGGGAAATACCATTGTTGGTAAGTTGTACATTTCCCGATAACTGAATCGGTGATTTTTGAGTTTGAATCGAATCTTTTTTATCTTCCGAAAAAGCTTTAAAAGTAATAAAACAAGTTAGAAAAGTAAATAATAGTGGTTTCATTTGTTTGTTGAGAAGTGTAATAAAGCAATCTTAATTAGTCAGTTTGTTGTTTTTTTCTACGCTTGCCAATAGTAGTAGAAGTTTTCTTCTCGCTTCCAGCCGAGGCTTTCGTAGAGTTTTTGTGCCTTTGTATTATCGGGAGTTGTTTCAAGTAGCAAACCCTTATGTTTTTGTGTGCTTACAAATGCTTGAGCAGTTTGTAAAATAGCTTTTCCAATACCTAAGTTTCGGGCATCGGCCTTTACGAATAAATCATTTAGTACCCATTGGCGTTTCATCGAAACCGATGAAAATGTGGGGTAAAGCTGCGTGAAACCAACTGCCTGCCCATCTTTGAATGCCACAAAAATCACAGATTCGTTTTGTTGAATTCTCTCAGATAAAAATTTCTTAGCTCCTTCTAAGTCAGAATCTTGACCATAATATTGGCGATAAGCGTCAAATAGCACAGCTACGTATTCAACGTGGTCGATTGTGGCTTGAAGAATTTCCATAACTTACTGATAATTAATATTGCTTGGTGTTTTTCTTTTGCAAAACAATCACTTATTTTTGATAACAAAAAATACTTAATTTTGATTATTTGATGCCAAAAATGAATCAATAATGGATTTTAGAACGATTGAACACTTTTTGAAACTTTCGGAAACGTTGAATTTCCGAAAAGCAGCCGACGAAATATACATCGCTCAACCCGCCCTCAGCCGACAAATAATGGCTTTGGAAGAAGAGCTGGGCGTAGTTTTATTTGATAGAAATAAACGAAATGTGGCTCTGACAACTGCTGGAGAATACTTTAAGGAGGAATGTGAGCGGATTTTAGAAGATTTTGAGCGAGTAAAACAGCGAACTTTTCAGATTCATAAAGGCGAGGGTGGCGAAATAAAAATAGCTCATTCGAGTTCGTCGATGCAGTTTTTATTACCGAATATTTTGGCGAGAATTCAAGCCGAAATGCCCTTAATGAAAACAAATTTGAATGAAACCACCAATCTCTATGGCATTAATGCTCTCATAAACCGCACAATTGATGTGGCATTTGGCCCCAATATGATAGTACCGAAAGAATTAAATGCTCGCACGATTTATGTCGAGAATTTTGTAATAATTCTACCGCAGAAACATCATTTAGACACAACAAACTTTGAGTCGCTGGCACAATTAGCTGATGAAAATTTTATTTTACCGCCACGAAGCGAAAGTTCTGGTTATGTGGAAAGCCTCGAAGCCCTGTGTCAATCGTATGGTTTTATCCCGAAGGTGGCCTATCAATCAGGCAATTCAAATACGGTTTTGCGATTGGTTGAAGCGGGTTTGGGAATCTCAATTGAGCCAAAATCGGCATTGAGCGGACAAAATATGAATGTAAAGTTTATTGAACTAAACAACATTTCTTTGAAAGCCTCCATGCTAATGCTTTGGCTACGTGGCAGAGAGAAAGAGCTAAAGCCTTTCTTTGAGATTGTTGATAAGGTGATGGGAAGTTGATTTACTTAGCTTTTTTAATGCCGATATAAACAAATTTTTCGCCTTTTAGCTGGTAGAGAAGATTACTGTTACTTACTTTGCCTGATTCGTCAACAAGGGCGATATAGACTATTTTCAAACGATTGTCGTAGCTAATAATTTCGACTGGACGTTCGGGCCTATCAACTACACTGAAAAAATCGTATGAGACTTCTATATCTCCCGTTTGATTATTTTTAGAGACAAAAAGGTCAGTCGAACGGATAACTTTATTGTTTTTTATATAAAATGCTTCAATTGCTTGACTTGCATCTTTGTTTGAATAAATACCATTATTGATAGCTAAGTAATATGTTCTTTGACCAATTTTTACTTCATGGATAGCCGAATAAAAGGTATCTTCGTAATCATTAGGGTAATCTATAACTATTTTTTCATTCGATTTAAATTGGAAAATCGAACAGAAAATTCGCATAGAACCTCCTGTTTGTTCATTCCAGCTATATATTTTTAATCGTTTATCTTTTGAAGTAGTGATGTGAAAATACTTAGTACTTAATAATTTAGTGAAAGTATAGTCGAAAGTAGTAGGATATTTACGTAAAAAACTTTCAAATTTTTTCTTAAACTTTTTAGCTAATTCTTCTCTTATTTCCCAGTCTTCGTTTGATGATAAAGCCTCGTAATCTTTATAAAGCTCCTGTTCGATAGCCCAAAGACTTTTATTCTGAGCAATCGAATAGTTTGAATAAAGAATAAATATCAGAATAATACGGCAAAATTTCATAAACTTAATACTTGATGTTACGCAGAGCCATCGGCTCGATTCATTTTGTAGCCTTCGATTTCAATCGATGGTAAAAACGATAGACATAGTTTTTAAAAGTTCCATCGGAACGACCCATATAATAAATGTACCGTTCCTGTGGAACTTAATTTGTTCTTGCAATTACTACCGTCGATTAAAATCGACGGCTACAAAATGAGACAATCCTTCGGATTTTAAAAAATGCGTAAACGTCAGTTAATATTTCTTCAAAGCTTTCAAAAGTATCTCATTTTCTTTTTTTGTACCGACTGAAATACGGATACAGTTTTCGCACAAAATAACACTTGAACGAAGGCGAGTAATGATTTTTTGCTCAATTAAGTAATGAAAAACGGCATTTGCATCGGTAAATTTTACCAAAAGTTGGTTAGAATCTGATGGAAAAATGTGCTTCACAATGCTTAAATCGGCCAGTTTTTTGTGCAAACGCTCACGTTCTTTTAGCACTTGTTTTACGTACTTATCTTTTTTCTCTTCTTTCCCCAAAGCCGCATAAAGTAGTTTTTGCGTAACGCCGTTGAGGTTATAAGGATACTTTATTTTGTTCAAAATCTTGATAATTTCCTCCGATGCAAAGGCCATTCCCAAACGTAATGCCGCCAATCCCCAAGCTTTTGAGAAGGTTTGCATCACAACTAAGTTTGGATATTTATCAAGTAATTGTGTAAACGATTCTTCTTTGGCAAAATCAATGTAGGCTTCATCAACCACTACCAAGCCAGTTGTGAAATTATCCAAAATATGCAAAATAGAAGCTCGCTCAATGAGATTTCCCGATGGATTATTGGGCGAACAAATCCAGATAATTTTAGTGTGAGCATCAGCCGTTTCGAGTACCTTTTTCGTATCTACTTGAAAGTCGGGCGTGAGCGGTACTTGTTTTACGGCAACATTCTGCACGTCGGCACAGACTTTATACATGCCGTAGGTGGGTGGCAAAATTAAGATATTGTCTTGCTGAGGCTCACAAGTGGCACGAATCACCAAATCAATGGCTTCATCTGAGCCATTACCCAAGAAAATTTGCGTTGGACGCACTTTCTTAATTGTGGCCAATTTTTCTTTGACAACCGACTGATAAGGGTCGGGGTAGCGATTATAATTTCCCGAAATTACCGAGCCGAATGGATTTTCGTTGGCATCGAGAAATGTTCCTTCCGAACCCGAATACTCATCACGTGCAGACGAATAGGGCGTAAGCGATAGAATATGTGGACGAATAACTTTACTTAATGAAAACATGAGGCGATTTTATGATTTACGATTTACGATTTAAGATTTACGAATTTCAATTCGATATTGTATCTTACATCATTGCAAATTTTATGAATATTAAAACTACTTAGTCAGTAGTTAAAATGTTGATATTAAGGGTTTTGAAGAATTCGCAATTCGTAATTCGTCATTCGTAATTACATTATTCTTTAAAACTCTTCAATCTTATTCTAACTTTGTTACAAAATTTCAAAAGAATCTTATGTTATCCAAAGAAAATATTGCCGAATACTTCAAAACCCTGCAAGATAATATTTGTCAAGCCCTCGAAGCTACCGATGGAAAAGGCAAATTTCAAGAAGATAATTGGCAGCATCATAGCGGCGGTGGGGGTCGAACTCGTGTAATTGCCAACGGAAATATCATCGAAAAAGGCGGTGTAAATTTTTCGGTCGTTACGGGCGAAACCTCTGATGCTTTACAAAAACAGCTCAAACTTGATGAAAAAGCAGACTATTTTGCAACTGGCGTAAGTATCGTGCAGCATCCTATTAGCCCGATGGTGCCAATTATTCACATGAATGTGCGATATTTCGAGATGTCGAATGGCATTTCGTGGTTTGGTGGTGGTATTGACCTCACGCCGCATTATGTAGTTGACGAAGATGCTCGTTGGTTTCATGAGCAGCTCAAAAATGCTTGTGATAAACACGATGCCGATGCTTACAAAAAATATAAAGAATGGGCCGATAATTATTTCTATATTCCGCACCGCCAAGAAACGCGTGGAGTAGGAGGGATTTTCTTTGATTATTTGAAACCCTCAGCCCCTAAAGGGGAGCTTACAAATGACACGAAAACAAAAGAGGATATTTTTGAATTTGTAAAGTCAGTTGGTGAATCTTTTGCTCCAATTTACACACATTTGATGGCAAAAAATGCTCAGATTCCGTTCGGAGAAGAAGAGAAAACTTGGCAAATGTTGCGTCGTGGGCGTTATGTTGAATTTAATTTGGCTTGGGATAGAGGTACAAAATTTGGACTCGAAACCAATGGCCGCACCGAGTCTATTCTGATGAGTTTACCGCCCGTTGCCAACTGGGTGTATGATTACAAACCCCAAGCCAATAGTCCCGAAGAGCGTACGTTGAGCTTGTTGAAAAAGGGAATTGATTGGATATAGATAATGTTTAATTATGAATGATTAATGATAAATATAATATAAATGTCCTTCAAAATTATTTTTGAAGGACATTTATTTTTCCGTTAAAAACTACTGTTGACTTGTGGACTATCGACCGTGGACTGAATACTACTTCACAGCCTGATAAACTCTTACATAATCTATTTCCATTCTTTGCGGGAAAATGCTATCATCAATACCCTGTTGACCGCCCCAACCTCCGCCGATGGCAATATTTAGTAATATGTGAAATTTCTTATCGAAAGGCCATTCTTTCCAATCACTGCTTGGTTTGATGAAAGTAAAATAGGGCTTACCATCAAGTTCAATCGTGATTTTATCGGGTAACCATTCGCAGGCATACACATGAAAATTATCTGAAACATTGCTTTCGGCCACAATACTGTTCCCTTTATTAGTACCAATGCTGTGATTAAAGGCTTTGGTATGAATATTTCCATGAATACGATTTTGGTCGAAACCTACGTGTTCGATGATGTCTATCTCGCCATTATCTGGCCAATAACTTGTTCCGTAGTTTTGTTCGGTTGCCAGCATCCAAGCGGCCGGCCAAGTGCCACGTCCTTTCGGTAATTTAGCTTTTATTTCAATTCTGCCGTAGAGAAAATCTCCTTTTCCTTTGCTCACAAGGCGAGCCGACGTATAATCATTGTTTGATAATTTTTCTTTGAGGGCTTCAATAATCAACTTACCATCTTCTACCCGAGCGTTTTTAAGGTCATTGGTATAGTATTGTTTTTCTTGGTTTCCCCAGCCATTTCCGCCAATGTCGTAGCTCCATTTTTTGCTATCTGGCAGACCTTTATAGTCAAACTCATCAGCCCAAACAGGCGTAGTTTTGTCGATTTTGTATTCGGGTATTATTACGGGAGGAGTGATGTATGAAGTATCTTCATTGGGAGTTTTCTGGCAAGCTACATAAAGCAGCATTACCAATGTCGAGCTTGCTAATAAGATTTGTTTTTGCATGAGTTTGTTAGGTTGAATGAGCGACTAAATTACGAAAAAACTATCATTTTTTAGATTCTTTTAAAAGTGCATCAACCATTAATGAAACTTCTTCTACAATTTCCTCTACATCATCTGACGAACCTCTCCTTTTGAAACGAATATTCCCTTCTGGGTCAATTATAAATTTTGTCGGTATAGCTTCTACTTTGTAAGTCGAAACAATTTTACTATCGACATCAACTGGTACAGTAAAGTCAGTATATTTTTTATCAGTAATTAGTTTTTTTACTTTTGGTAGATAATCATTTCCTTGTTCCCAAGTATTGATAAACAGAAACTTAACGTTTGGATTATTCTTATATTTTTCTTGTGCTTTCTGCATTCCAGGAAAAGACCTAATACAAGGTCCGCACCAAGTAGCCCAAAAGTCGAGTATTACCACTTTTCCGCGTAAATCGGTTAAGTTGATATTTTTGCCCGAAAGGTCTTTAAGTTCAAAGTTAGGGGCAATTTCTGAAATCATCTGAGATAAAATTTCATTTTTATTTTTCTCTTTAACTTCACTTTCAAGTGATGCAATGTATGCTTCAACCCCTTTTTTGCCATTACTTTTGATGTATAAATCCTTTATAGCTGTTCGTATTTTTTCGGTCGCTTTTCCTGCTTTTATGAATGCCTCGCCCATTGTTTTGGCTTCATCTTTTTGTCCCAATTTTATGGCAAGTAGTATGTAGCTTTCGTTTACCTTGTTACTCCACTCTTCGGGAGTGCCACCAAGTGCCAATTTGTAGTTTTCGAGGGCTTCTTTTAAGCGACCTTGTTTTTCGAGAATGGTTGCGTAGGTGTCTCTAAAAATTAAGTCGTAGGGTCTGCTTGATGTTGGTAATTTCTTTTTTTCTGTTTGGTAAGCCTCGATTGCTTTAAGTGAAAAAGCTTCGGCAGATTTTAAATCTAAGTTTTTTTCTGCCATTTGGGTTGCAATTGTATTATAAAAGGATGCTTTATTATCTCTTATTTTTAATTCATACCGTGTTGCAAATTCTTTTATTTTGGTGATATTACCCGTACTTACATAATTACTAATCATTGTTATGGCCATCGCAGAAGACATCAGGGAGTTGGGAAACTCCTTTTCAAATGCTTCAAACAAAGCTATTTTTTTGTCGTTATCATCTTCTTCTACAATTTTGAGATATTTTTCTTGTTGAACAAATGTGCCTTTTGGTTCATTTTTCTTGATTATTTGAGCATATTTTTCAGATTTTTCTTTATTTCCAATTTGTTTATACAATGCAGCAACAGCTGATAATTCTGAACTTTTTGGCTCTTTTGCGTCAAATCTTACATCTAACTCCTTCTCAATTATGGTTTTGTAGCCTTCTTTTTTGCTAAGTGTAAGAGCAACTAAGTAATTCATCCAAACACTTTCTTTCATTTCGGGATTTCTCTCAAACTCTTTTTCAAAAAAAGTGACTTGTTCAAGTATATCTCGTTTCATTCTAAATGCAGGGTTCTGCATTGCAGAGTTCTGAATCATAGCTAAACCCAAAAAAGCACCATTGACAGGTTTTCCATTCTCATCATGAATCAGTAAGATATAACCATTTTCTTTGTTGTTATCAATCAGCTTTCCTGTGGAATCTCTAAATGCCAACATTAATCCAACGAGATTATTCTTTTTTAGTTCGCAACTTCCTTTCCAAACATTTCCTTCTTTTATTAACGAAATAGGGGTAGAAGAAGTAAAAACTGTTTTAGCTTCAAAATAGAAAGCTTCAGCTTTAATCAGTGAAGAATTTGCTAAAATGGTAGATGGATTATAAGTAAAACTTACGGTTTCCCCAAATTTAGGTTTGTCATTTGAAAAACTTACTTGTGCATTTGAGAATAGAGGTAGCAAGAAAAAGATGGTAAATAACTTTCTCATTGAAAATATATAGGTTTAGGTGGATAAAGTTTTATGTAATCTATCTTCTCGAAGACTCCCGAATAACAAGTTTTGAAGATAAAACTTTGCTATCCAACACTTTATTGTTTAGCTGGCCCAAAAGAAGTTCTGAAGCTACTAAACCAATTTGCCGACTTTGACGCTGTACCGAACTCAGCGGTGGACAAAAATACTGAGCGATTGGCGAGTCGTCGAATCCGACGAGTGCAATGTCTTGAGGAATGAGCAGGTTTCGCTCTCGGATAACCGACATCGCACCGATGCAAACATGGTCGTTTACACCAAAAATGGCATCGGGTCTTTCGGGTAAATCGAGTAGATATTTGGTTGGTTCGATGGCACTTTCAACCTCAAAATTAGTTGTGCAAACTAAAGTTTCTTCTACTGGTAAATTATGTTTTAGTAAGCAATCTCGGTAGCCGTTGAATCTGTATTCTGACACCGTCAAACCTTTTGGTCCACGCAAATGTGCAATTCTCTTACACCCGATTTCTATCAAGTGTTGAGTAGCCATGTAGGCTCCATCATAGTCATCAACGATTACACCATTGGCCAAAGCAGTGTCATATTTGCGGTCGATATAGACCAACGGAATGTCTCGTCTGACCACCTTCTCGATATGCTCATAGTGCCCGCCATCGTAGGTTTCCTGCGAAATTGACAAGAAAATTCCATCTACACGATTCGCCAATAGGCGTTCGATGTATTGTTTTTCGAGTTCGTAGCTTTCGTTGGTTACACAGATATTGAGTAGATAGCCGAGTGGTTGGAAAGTAGATTGCAGCCCTTCGAGCATGGCCGACTCATGAAAATGATTGATATTGGGCAAAATTACGCCCAGCGTTTTTGACGATTTATTGAGTAAACTCAACGAAATGATGTTTCGTTGATAGCCCATTTTTTCAGCATATTCCTGAATCGTCTTGCGGGTTTCTTCATTAATCACGGGGTTATCGTTCAATGCTCTTGAGACCGTCGAGGGCGAGCATTTAAACTTTCGTGCAATGTCTTTAATCGTGATTATTTGAGAATTATCTTTCACAGCTCTTACATAAATAACAGATTCTATTGCAAAGGTATATTTTTGCAACGTATTTACCTTTTTTTTGATAAAATTTTGAGTTTCTATTCCATCATTTCATCAAATAGACTCGGTTAAATTATTTTTTTACATAGACATGAATTATTAACCTATAAAAAATGTGGCACACCTTGAAGGATGTGCCACATCAATAACCAGTTCTCGAGTAACAAATAACAAATCCCTACTCCTGTCTCAAACCACCACCGAAGAAAATACCCATCTTGATAGTGAGGTGATTTTGGTTAAGGTCAATTTTTTGTCCGTCAATGAGGTTTCGTTGGCCAAAAATAAAGTTATAATCTGCCGAAAATCTGAAATGCCATAAATCAATACCTATACGTGGCGAAACACCAAATTTGCTCCCACGAGCTATATCTGGATAGTTTTCTCCTTGACTGTAAGATGCTGCTGTTGGTCGGTAAAGTCCAGCTCCAAGTCCAACTGTCGGGCGGAAATGACCTTCGCCAATATGATAATCTGAAATAGCCAAAAGCGAGCTAACCCAGCCCAGCGAGCCACCGTTATCCGAGGAAGCATTTACTTTGAGTCGGCCCAGCACAGTTCCTTCCAAGCGTAAGCCTACTGATAAATTATCGTTGACTAAATATTTAGGTTCGGTATAAATTCCCAAGCCAAAACCATAGTTTTTAGGGCGAGCGTAGTGCATACCAATATCCCATCTGAATGGCGTATGGTATTCGGCTTGAGCAAAAGATTCGGAAACGATAGCAAGAAATGAACAAATGATAAGAAATTTTTTCACGGTTGTTTTTGTGCTTGGTTTTAAGAAAACTAATTAACCGAATAAACATCATTTCGAGTAAAATTAGTATAAAACTTTGCATAATTATTTTTAGCCAGTTTGCAGAAAATACTAAAATGACAAATGATTTTGGGAGACAAAAAGGGTTTTTGACTGCATTCCTCAAAAAGCTTATTGTTGGCTGTTGACCGCCGATTATTGACTTGTAAACTGACAATCTGTCAGTATTGTGGGCTTTGGAACAGCCTTTGATGAGTACGGATTGCCGAACCTCGACAAAGGTTTGTATGCAAAAATGTCAAAAATTTAGTGACGGATACTAATATTTCACTTTACATTATACATTAAAACATATCATGGTAGCTGAAAAAGGTACAATTTCGATTAACACGGAAAATATTTTTCCAATCATTAAAAAGTTTCTTTATTCTGATCACGAAATTTTCTTGCGTGAGTTGGTTTCAAACGCCGTTGATGCCACACAAAAATTAAAAAAATTGGCTTCGATGGGTGAGTTTAATGGCGAATTGGGCGATTTGACCATCAAGGTTTCGGTTGATAAAGAAGCAAAAACAATTACGATTTCTGACAAAGGAATTGGTATGAGTGCCGATGACATCAAGAAATATATCAACCAAATTGCTTTCTCTGGAGCGAAAGAATTCTTAGAAAAATACAAAGACACGCCCGATACTAACCAAATCATCGGTCAGTTTGGTTTAGGTTTTTATTCGGCATTTATGGTGTCGGAAAACGTAGAAATTATTTCAAAATCGTTCCGTGATGATGCTCCTGCTCGTTGGATTTGTGACGGTAGCACCGAGTTTGAAATCACTGAAGCCGAAAAAGCAGAACGTGGTACTGACATTATCTTGCACGTAGCAGCCGACTCTGAAGAATTCTTAGATAATTTCAGAATTAGCGGAATTCTTGAAAAGTACGCTAAATTCTTGCCAGTTGAAATCGAATTTGATGGTAAAGTAATTAATAACCCAAATCCGATTTGGACAAAATCTCCGTCAGAATTAACCGATGAAGATTACAAGGCTTTCTACAAAGAATTATATCCGTTTGGCGAAGAACCACTTTTCTGGATTCACCTCAACGTTGACTATCCGTTCAACCTAACGGGTGTATTATACTTCCCGAAAATCAAGAAAGACTTCCAGCTTAATCGTGATAAAGTACAATTATACAGCCGTCAGGTATTTATCACTGATGATGTAAAAGACGTTGTTCCAGAATTCTTGCAAATGCTTCACGGGGTGATTGATTCGCCAGATATTCCACTCAACGTTTCTCGTAGTTATTTGCAAGCTGATGGAAATGTGAAGAAAATCAATTCGCACATCACTAAAAAAGTTGCTGATAAATTACAAGAAATCTTCCGTAACGACCGCACAGGTTTTGAAGAAAAATGGGAAAGTGTGGGTGTATTCGTGAAATACGGAATCGTGTCAGATGATAAATTCTATGACCGTGCAAAAGAGTTTATCTTATTGAAAAACGTTGAAAGTAAGCACTTTACGTTGGACGAATACCGTGAAAAAGTACAAGCAGTTCAGACCAACAAAGATGAAAGTGTGGTATTCTTGTATGCCAATGATGTAAATCAACAAGATGCTTTCATTGCATCGGCCAAAAAGCGTGAATACGATGTGTTGGTGATGGATTCGCCGTTGGATGCACACTTTATCAATGCTTTGGAATCGAAACTCGAAAAAACAACTTTCAAGCGTGTTGACTCTGACAGTATCGACAAATTGATTGATAAAGGATTGAACCTCGAAAGCGTACTCAGCGATGATGAGAAGAAAAAAGTAGAAGAGTTATTCAAGGAAGTTGCAGGTGCAAACACGATTCAATTAGAGTCGTTGCCAGCCGATGAAGTTCCTGTAACAATCGTACAGCCAGAATTTATGCGTCGTTGGAAAGATATGCAACGCATCAGCGGGCAAGGAGATATGTTTGGCTCGATGCCAATGCCAAACAACGTGGTGATTAACTCAAACCACAGTTTGATTGCTAAATTATTAAAAACCGAAGATGCAGAAGCTCAAAAAGCACTAACGAAGCAACTATACGATTTAGGATTATTGGCACAAGGAATGCTAACAGGTGCCGATTTGACTAAGTTTGTAGAGCGTACTGTAGCGGCTTTGTAAGAGACGGTTTATGATAAATAAAAAGTCCTCACTTGATTCATATATCTCGTGAGGACTTTTTTATAAATTAGGTTGTCTGATATTTGTTGTGGTTGCGATGAAGAGACAAGGCATGCCTTGTCTCTACTTCTGATACCATCTTTTTCTCCATAAAAATTGTCAAAGAACCATAAAATTTAATTACTCAAAATTAATTTTCTAAGACACTATTTGGGCTTAAACCAGCATTCCTTCCAAAACTTTCTCGTAATAACGTTCGTACATCGGAACAATATTCGTAATATCAAATTCTTGAGCACGAGCTAAAGCGTTTGCTTTAAAAGTTGGTAAATTTTCGTCTTGCAGAATATAAATTGCGTTTTTGACCATATCATCTACATCGCCAACATTGCTCAAAAAGCCTGTAACACCTTGCACGTTTAGTTCGGGCAAACCACCAGTATTTGATGAAATAACAGGTACTTCGCAAGCCATTGCTTCCAGGGCTGCTAATCCAAAACTTTCTTTTTCGGAAGGCATCAAGAATAAATCGGCTACTGACAAAACCTCTTCGATGGCATCAAGTTTTCCTACAAAACGTACATCTTCACCCAGATTCATATCACGGCTGAGTTGTTCCATTGGGCCACGTTCGGGGCCATCTCCCACGAGTAACAACTTACTCGGGATTTGTTTTTTCAGTTTCGCAAAAACTTGAATAATATCTTCGATACGCTTAACTTTTCGGAAGTTGGATGTGTGAACCAGCAACTTTTCGTCGTTCGGACAAATGATTCGTTTGAAATGCTCTTTTCTTTGCTTTTTGAAACGTTCCAAATCAACAAAATTTGGAATCACCTCGATTTCTTTTCTTATTTCAAAAGCTTCGTAAGTATCTTTTCTTAAATCTTCCGAAACCGTCGTTACACCATCTGATTCATTGATACTAAACGTAACAACTGGAGCAAGAGAAGCATCTTTTCCTACAATCGTGATGTCGGTTCCGTGTAAGGTTGTGATTACAGGAATGTTTATACCATGACATTTCAAGATTTGTTTCGCCAAAAAAGCCGAAGTTGCGTGCGGAATTGCGTAATGTACGTGTAGCAAATCAAGTTTTTCGTACTTTACTACATCAACCATTTTTCCTGCCAAAGCCGACTCGTAGGGCGGGTATTGAAACAGCGGATAGCTGGCAATATTTACCTCATGGTAAAAGATATTTTCGTTGAAAAAATCTAGACGAGCGGGTTGAGTATAAGTAATAAAGTGTACTTGATGGCCGTTTTTGGCAAGACCCTTTCCGAGTTCGGTGGCCACAACGCCACTTCCGCCAAAGGTAGGATAACAAACAATTCCGATTTTCATAGATGCGGTTTAATGTACTTTTTTGAAAGATTTTTTTAGTGCTTTTAGCAATTAGCTTGAAAAGCAGGTTGTTTTGCAGACACAAATTAAATCTAAAATCGTCTAATGAAGCTAAAAGCCAACAGCTAATAACTAATAGCTTTTTAAATGAAAAATCCGCTATTAATAGTACAACAAAAAAAAATGGAAAAAGTCTCAAAATCATATTACGGATTTATGAATTTATTGAAAGAGTATTTTCTGTAATCAAAAAATTGGCTAATGATAGGAAAACATAACTTGCAATTAATCTGAAAATTTTGTAGTTTTGGATACGATGAATTCCAAAACCTTCGCAACCCTCAATGCCTTTTTTCGACTGATAAGGTCACGAAATATCTTGATTGTGATATTGAGTCAATACATGGTCAGGATTTTTCTGATTGGCCCCAAAGAAAATTGGCTCGATTATCTGCTTGATTTTAAGCAGTTTTTGCTCGTATTCTCTACCATCAGCATTGCTGCGGCTGGTTATATCATCAATGATTATTTTGATATAAAAATTGATTTAGTCAATAAACCCGACGAAGTAATAATTGGTAAAATCATCAAACGCCGACGTGCGATTCTGATTCATCAGATACTTAATTTTATTGGTTTAGCCATTGGTTTTTTCTTGAGCTTGAAGGTTTTTTTGATTAATTTTTTGGCCATTTCGGCTCTTTGGTTTTATTCCGAACGATTCAAAAGAAAGGCTTTTATTGGTAATTTTTTAGTAGCTTTTCTGACCGCCTTCTCGCTCGTTATTTTGGGCGTTTATTACCAAAAAAATGTGGCTTTGGTGAATATCTATGCCTTGTTTGCTTTTTCTATTTCGTTGATTCGAGAAATCATTAAAGATATGGAAGATATTAGGGGAGATGCCCGCTACGGTTGCCGAACGCTTCCGATTATTTGGGGAATCAGGCAAACCAAAATTCTGCTTTATATTTTCATTCTTTCGTTTGTGATGATACTACTCATTATGGCCTATTCGCTTCATAATCAATACCTTATTGCACTTTTTAGTTTAGGCGTATTTCCGTTTTCGTGGTTTGTATATAAACTTTACTGGGCCGATAAACGCCGTGATTTTACGTTTCTGAGCAAAGTCTGCAAACTTATTATGATCTTCGGAATCGGTAGTATGATTTTTGTGTAGAATAGAAGTTATGAGATACACAGAAAGCTGGTGAATCATTCAAATCTAAGTCATGGCTGAAGCCATTTGAGAAGTTTTATCTATAAACCCCAGACTTAAGTCTGATGTTAGGACAGTAAAAGCAAAAACGGCTTTAGCCATGACCTTTTTGAGAAATCTTGAGAAACTATTAAAAAAAGCACATCATGACACACATTTTTAAACTTTTATTTTTAAGTCTATCACTATTCTTCGTTTCTGATGGGTTTGCTCAAAAACGCTATTCAGTCAATATTCAATTTTTACCAGAAGTTCATACAAAAGAAGTTCGTGTATTTGTAAAAGATGGGAAAGAAGATAAGAAAATTGACTTTAATACTTCAAAAAATCAAATCA
>NZ_JBMLRC010000158.1:0-6265 GCF_049241225.1 Emticicia sp. | reverse complement strand
AAATCAAAAAACAGCAGAATATTTATGAACTCTCAAACATGGGAGAAAAGCAAATGAAAGATTTTGTGGCAAAAGAAAGCCAAGAGTTAGAAAGTTTTGTAACTCAAAATAAAGGTTGGAATGGCTCAGATTCGTTGGCGAGAGTATTTTGGTCGAAGAAGTTTATACTCGAAAATAAAACGATTGATTTTGTAAAAAATAACGGTAAGCAGTATTATTCTCTTTGGCTATTTACCAATCAAGTTGTGCATTCTCATACAAGTATTGATAGTTTGATAAAGATGTTTAATACAACTTTTCCTGAACATTTTAAACAAAGTTTTGAGGGCAAGGAAGCTCTGAAATATCTGAATGCCAGAAATATCAAAAAAGGAGTGCAAGCACCCAATCTGATAAGTAAGGATTTGAAAGGTAGAACAATTTCGTTGGATAAATACAGAAAAAAGTATGTTTTGCTTACTTTTTGGAGTACGACTTGTGTTCCGTGTATTGCAGAAATGCCCACGTTGGTGAAAATTAAGAAGCAATATTCGCCTCAGAAACTGGATGTAATTGCCATTTCCAGCGATGATAACATGACAGTTTTATCAAAGGCTATACATAAATATCAGATGAATTGGACAAATATTGCCGATAAGACTGGCGATTTATTTAAAACTTATGGAGTGCAGTCAATTCCACAGGTTTATTTGATTGATAAAACTGGAAAAATTGTGTATTCGAGAGAAGAAGAGAGTGATAATGAACCCGAATTAATAGTTTTGAATAAAGTTTTGGCAGAAAAACTATCAAAATAAGCAAAAAAAGCGACACAAATTACTTCGTGTCGCTTCCTAAAAAATCTTTATTTATTAAGCATAAACGTCTTCTTTACCGAATTTTTTGCAAAGTAAAGCATATACATTTGCACGATATTTATTGCGGTTTGAAGAACCCATTTGCTCCATTACTTCCGCAATTGCTACGTCAAGCTCTGGGCCATCAGCTAAACCTAATTTACCAATCAAATAGTTTTGTTTTACACGAGCTAACTCGTCAGGGTCTGAACCTGAAACTTTAGAAGAATCTGCATTGTAAATAGATGGGCCAAGACCTTTTGCTACAGCTGTGATGAGTTCTTCGCTAAGGCCTAAGTTAAGTTCGTTTGATTGAGCAACGTAAGTTTCAATTGCTTCTGCTAATTTACTCATAATTTTTGTTGATTATGGGGTGATTGAAATACATGAATGTTTTGTAAATTTTAAATAAAAACTTATCTTTTCCAAATGTTTTGCGTGCTTTTTTGTGTAAAACACACACTTTCAAGGATTAAAAGTTTTTAATTTCGTGTTTTATTGAAAAATGTCATTAAATACTAATCTTTCGTTTTCTGCCTAGAACTTGCCAGGTTTCCACAACTTCTTCATTTTCAACGATGTAGGCTTCATCATAAAGATTTACGGTTGGACAAACGTGGTAAGGAACCCCATAAAGCACATCGCCCACTTTTATTGAATCCCAGTCTTTTACGGCGATGACGCCGTGTTCTTCGCTTTGCCCGAGCAGTTCATAATTTTTCAAATTCAAAAATCTGATACGTTTATCAATTGGGTTTTCGGCTGCGACAGCCTTATGCCCCATATCGACCGTAATGATTCCTTGCTTTGGTTTTGAAATAACACGAGTCAGAATCAACGCTGCATACTCAAAATTTTGTTCAGAAAGTTTATCACCGTAGCCCCAATCCCACAAAACGCAGGTGCCGGGGCTGCAATAAGTTTCTTCTCGCAAAGCATGTGAGGTAAACGCTGGCGTGCCTCCCGCTATCACGATTGGTTTCGGTAAATCTGCTGCTTCGATGGCTTCGAGAAAATGTTTTACATCAACAAAACCCGCATCACATTCTTTTTTTCGTTCGTTGAAATCGCTTGCTCGTAAATGCCCATCATATACGTGCAAGCCGTGTATTTTTAGGTGAGACGAGTTACTTAGTTTTTTGTATAAATCTAAAATTTGGTCATTTAATTCGTGACCTGACCTGTTCATTCCATTATTTACATCTAAGAAAACGTCAGAAATGAGGTTGTTTTTAGCGAAAGTTTCATTGTGAGCATCGGCTATTTCAGTTGAATCAATGAGCGATGTAAAGAAAACATCGGGGTATTTTTGCCGTAACTTGACCAGCCGCTCGATTTTTGGACCAACTAATTGATGGGAAATCAAAGCATATTTTCCGCCAGCTATTGCAACCATTTCGGCTTCGGCAATGGTTGCACATTTAAACTTTGTGATACCAGCAGTAAGCATCATCTTGACAACTTCGGGCATTTTGTTGGTCTTCACGTGCGTAAAAAGTCGCTCGGCCGAACCAGCAATCGAAATCATCTGCTCAATATTTTTTTGTACTCGCTCTTTGTAAATAAGCAGCGAAGGAGAATCTAATTCGTTGACGTTATTGATGTTAAACCACATAGTTTAATGATAGAATGAATGATTGATAGAATGATAGAATATTTTCGCAGTTATTCACTCATTCTATCATTCACTCATTCAAAATTGATATTATTGTTCGTAAAATTCAATTGGCAAATCGTCAGGGTCGGCGAAAAAGGTGAATTTTTTGCCAGTAAACTCATCAATTCTGATGGCCTCTACTTCAATTCCTTTTGCTTCGAGATTTTGTTTTGCTGCAGCTACATCTTCTACTTCAAAAGCTAAATGGCGGAGTCCACAAGCTTCGGGGCGAGATGGTCGGGCTGGAGGATTCGGAAAAGAAAAAAGTTCGATTACATAATTTTCGCCAATGGCTAAATCGAGTTTATACGAATCTCGTGCTTCACGATAAACTTCTCTAACTATCTGTAAACCAAGTATTTCGGTATAGAAACACTTAGATTTTTGATAATCAGATGCAATGATGGCTATGTGGTGTACTTTGTTTATTTTTAGCATTTTGATGATTATTTTTAAGGAAGACTTCCCTTCGAGGGAAGTCTTCCTTGTGTCTCTACGCCAACTCAAACATTACTTCAATCTCTACTGGAATATTTTCGGGCAACGAGCCAAAACCAACTGCCGAACGCACGCCGATACCGTTTTCGGTTCCCCAAACATTGGCAAAAAGTTCACTACAACCATTAATTACATAAGGGTGACGCTCGAAATCTGAGGTACAATTGACCATTCCCAAGACTTTTATTACACGCTTGATGCGGTCGAGACTTCCTAAATTAGCTTTTAATGTTGAAAGAATGGTCAAACCCACTTGTTGAGCCGCCAGTTTTCCTGCTTCAATATCCATATCAGCACCGATACGGCCAATGATGCGTGAGCCATCCATTTGCACAGGGCCGTGTCCTGAAACATAAATAAAATTATCAACGATTAAGCAAGGCTTATAAACGCCCATCGGAGATGGTGCTGGTGGTAATTCAAGTCCAAGTTTTGCGAAATTTTCTTCTGCTGTCATAGTTTTGTTGCGTTACACAAATAAATTTAAAATCAAAACCCCAATCAAACCGATGATAGAAACGAGGGTTTCCATGACTGTCCAAGTTTTGAGGGTATCTTTTATTGATAAATTGAAATATTCTTTGAAAAGCCAAAATCCACCATCGTTAAGGTGCGAAAACATCAAACTTCCCGCACCGATCGAAAGTACCATGAGTTCGGGTTTTACACCTGTTTGTTGTTGAATCAGTGGAGCTAAAATTCCTACTGCCGTCAAGCCTGCAATGGTTGCCGAGCCTACACATATACGTAATACGCCTGCAATCGCCCAACCTAAAATCAAAGGATTTATATCAAAACCTTGTAGCTGTGAGCCAATATAATCGCTTGTGCCACTATCTTTTAGAATCTGTTTCAATGCACCTGCACCCGCAATAATCAATAAAATTCCTGCACTACTCTTAAAGGCTTCTTCGAGTTGCTTACTTACTGCTTGAATCGTATTTCCCTGACGGACACCAAGTAAATAAACCGCCAATAATAGAGAAAGAAGCATGCCAATGTAAGGCTCAGAAATTAGTTTAAGTAATTCACTTTCAGGAGCATACTTTTTTATAGCCGATGTAATTGTTAGTAAGAAAACAGGCATCAAAGCTACTAATAAACTTACAGCTAAACTTGGTTGCTTATCTTTCGGAATATCTTTGATGGCAAATAAATTTCCGTCAATTTGTGGTTTGTATTGCTTCAGAGTTCGCCCAAAAAGTACCCCAGCAATGGCAATTGCAGGAATTGCAATGATGATTCCATAAATGAGCGTTTGCCCAACATCAGCTTTGAGTTGCGAAGCAATGGCAGCGGGTGATGGGTGAGGGGGTAAATATCCGTGAGCGGTTGAGAGAGCCGTCAACATTGGCATTCCGACATAAAGAAGTGGTAATTTTGCTGAGGCAGCAATCGAAAAAATAAGTGGAACAACGATGATAAAACCTGCATTGTAGAACAACGGAATACCGATTATAAAACCAGCAAGTGCCAAACCCCATTGGAGGTATTTTTCACCAAAAAGGCTAATGAGAGCATCGGTAATGCGTTGAGCAGCACCACTTTCGGCTACAAGTTTGCCGAGCATTGCTCCAAAACCAATGATTAGAATTAAATCGCCGAGTGTGCCACCAATACCCGACTGAATAGATTTTCCGATGGCCGTAACGTCCATTCCTGTGGCGATTCCCAAACCGATGGCAACTAAAATAAATGAAACGAAGGTGTCGAGTTTTACGTAAGCCACCAGCAAGACGAGTATCAGTATAGCAAAGAAGGTAAGTAAAATTGGCATTTTTTAAGGAGGGTTGAATATGATGATGCAAGATAATAATTTTAATTTAAGTTGTCTCTTAAAAAAATGGAACGCAGATGACGCAGATTTGACTGATTTTGACTGATAAAAACAAAAATTGATTTAAGAATCAGGGCAAATCTGTATAAATCAGTGTCATCAGTGTTCAAAAGTTATTGATTACAACTTACTTAATTTTAGTCAATTATCAATCTATTCTCATCAAACCTATAAGGTTTTCTTGCAGATTTTGCAGGTTTTGGGTCAAATCAAAAGGTATGATTTGCAAACGCATATCAGCCTCATAGTCAAATACTTGGAGTGGGGTTTGGAAGTTTTCGTTGGCTGGATAAATCAAGAAAAGTTGCTGTGCATTATATTTTTTGCCGTAGGCATACATTTGATATAAATCTGATTGCTCAATGCCATAATTTTGCTTGGGTTTTGCGGCATCAATCAACTTCCATTTTGTATCGAAAACGAAGGTTTGTGTTTCGTTTCTCAACACAATATCAGGAATTAATCTAAACTTTGATTTTTCTAAATGGCTGTCAATCAGAAACTTGGCCTTGTCTTGGAGTTTTACTTCGTAGTTTTCTGCAAAATATTTCTTGAAGAATTTTCCAACATAATTTTCAAACAAAACTTCCATCGGAAATAGCAGCCCGAGTTGTAAATATTGTCCCGAAAAAGGCAAAAATGATTGTCCTTTGATAAAAATATTTGCCCAATGAAGTAGCTTTTCATAACGAACAAAAAACAGGTTTTTATGAAAAGATTGAGCTAAATCTTGCTCGATATCATTACTTGGATTTACTTCTTCAAAAATACCAATATTTTTACTGATTCGCTGCTGAGTTCGGTGGCTAAAGCCTTGTTTATAAAGTATTTGTAAACAATATTTTAGAACTCGGTTTGGCGGAATATCGGCCGTAAATTCATCAAATGCAATGAAGAAACGTTCTTTTCGGATTGGATTTTGGCGAAGATTTTCAGCAATTAAAATTTTGCCTTTGATAAAAGTTTCGTTTGCTTCTTGTCGTTCAAAATTTCTGCCTAAACCTTGCGAAAGTAGTTTTTCGAGTTCATCTAAAAATACATTCACAAAAATCTCAAAAAGTGGTAAATGTGAAGTTTCAAGATGCGAGTTTGATAAAGATTGATAAGGCGAATTTGGCAAAACTCTGAGCATTTTCAGCAGCATTTTACGTGCTTCTTTCGTCGAATTTGCCGTTGATTTTGGTAGAATTTCAATCTGCTTGCCATCGGGCGTTTGCAGCAAACCAACGTAGTTTTTGAGTCGGATTTGTTCCTTTCCTTTTTGTGTAAAGTAGCTTAATAGTAAATCATTTGCTCCTGAAAAAGCAATGTTTTTGAGGTGTTGAAAAGTTCGGTCAGAAACAAAAATCTCCGAAAATGTATCATCAATCAAGTCATAATCGCTTGCTTTTTTGATGATTCCAAATTCGGAGATTGTTTGAGGCATATATCTTAGTC
>NZ_JBMLRC010000157.1:3416-7000 GCF_049241225.1 Emticicia sp. | reverse complement strand
TTATCCTACTAAAAATTATCCTTGTAGCAATAAAGCTCAAGTTTTTGAGGCTGTTCAACATGAGCGTATGGTAGAATTAGCTGCCGAGCAGGTGCGTAATTTTGATATATTGAGATGGAGAAAAAATAAAAAACAAACAAGTGAGCCTATATCTTATTTTACGGCCAACAAGTTTGAGCTTTTGCCTATCCCTCAGTCTGAAATTGACAATAATCCAAATATTGATAATAAGGACCAAAACCCTGGTTATTAAGAATTATCGTTTCTGTTTTCAAAGAGGCTGCCCTAAAAAGGTGGCCTCTTTTTTTATTTCATTTTTTAGTAATTCCACATCTACCCTGTAATTTAAATTTCAGTCATCGCTTTTGTCAGAAGTTATTTACGCCCAGCATTTACTGTCGATAAAGTTTGAAAATTGCATTATTTATTTTTTTTATATAAATATTTGCTTATTTAAATATTAACTATTATACTTGTGGTATAATATACTATAAGCATATGGTTTTTTATACTATAAGAAATATGGTTTGGATACTTATGAATACAAAATGTATCCAGTTACCACTTATAGTTATGGTTTGAGCGGACGAATGAGTATTAAATAACAGTGACCTGTACTGAGTTTTTATTAGATAATTACCCCTAAAACATAAATCTAATTTTTTATCATTCAACCTTGAAAAACAATGCAAAAAAATCAATTCAGTTCGAAATTTTCTCATGCTACCCTTTTATTAGTACTGATTTTGGGGTGTGGAATTATGAGCAGCTGTCAAAAGTCTAATGAAGAAGAAATCGTTAGCTCTGGCAATCGAGTTTCAGGATATGTTGACTCACTGGGCAAATCAATTGCCGCTCCTCAAAAATTGAAAGAGAATGATCAAGGAACCTACAATGGCTGGTTTTGGTCTCTTTATCGTGAAGGAGGCTCTGGTTCGTTGACTCATGGTTCTGGTGGAAATTTTGCGATTTCATACAGCAACTGCAGAGATATAGTCGGCGGAAAAGGATGGAATCCTGGTGCAGCTCGTACAATTAATTACAATGTTGGATCACTGACAGGAGCGTTCGACTTTGTGGGTGTTTATGGCTGGACCCGTAGCCCACTAATTGAATATTATGTGTCGGAATTTGGTTCGATACCTGGTAGCACTCAGGTTAATACCGTTACGATCGATGGACGAACCTACAGATTTATTAAAAACCAACGTGTAAATGCTCCGTCAATTATTGGTACTGCCACATTCTGGCAATATATCGATAACTGGGGTGGATCATCAAGAGGCACCAACAGAAGTATCAATATGTCGGCACATATTAATAACTGGAGGTCTCGCGGTGGTCAAGGTTTTGGTTCGTACGATTATCAAATCTTGGCACTCGAAGCTTTCAACTATAAAAGTGGTTCTATAAACGCTACTGTTTGGTAATATACAGTGCTTGGGGTAAATTATAAGTGTGGGTATCAATCAGTAAAAAAGCTTTTATTGGTTGATACTTTACTTCTTAAAGCTAAAAAGTAGAAAAAATCTTAAAGAACACCTCGATGAAAAACCTTAACATTTTAGTACTCATTTGTGTGGTACTTTGTTATTCATGCTTATATGAATCTATACCTAAGATGATATTGGTTGATGGTAACAGAAATCTTAAATCTTTTTGGATTTCATCTCACGAAACCACCCAAGCCGAATGGGTTCAGATCATGGGAAAGAACCCAGCAAAATTTAGAAATATCAATAACCCAGTCGAAAATGTTTCATGGTACGATTGCATTGAATATTGTAATTCAAGAAGTAAAAAAGAAGGTTTACAGTTGTACTATAATATTGATAAGATAAATAAAGACACCTTTAATACTAACCCTTTAGACGATGTGAGGTGGACGGTTACAAGAAATGTAAACGCTAACGGGTATCGACTTCCAACAAAAGAAGAATGGACTTACGCTGCATCTGGTGGAAAATTATCCAAAAAACTCAAGTATTCGGGCAGTAATAATATTCAAGATGTTGCATGGTATTGGCAAAATTCTGGTGATAAATTCCTGAAGGGGTTTTGGAATTGGAAAATGCTTGAAAGTAATCATAATTCAACTCATGAAGTGGGCTCGAAAAAACCGAACGAGTTGGGTATTTTTGATATGTCGGGTAATGTCCGTGAATGGTGTTGGGACTGGTTTTTGGTAGAAGGCATTCAATCTCCAATCAGCCGAGTCTGGATGGGTGGCGGCTGGATTGGTGCCGACTTTTGCTGTGAAGTAAATTACATTGGCGACCATCAGCCCAATGGTATTGGTCCTGACCATGGTTTTAGGGTTTGCAAAAATGCCAACTGAAACACAAAACTTATTTCTTTTGACATTTTTCTGACGGGTAATTTCGCAAAAACTATTCTATAAAATTGTTTAGTTTTTGCTGATTATCAAATGATTTAGTATTCCACATACTTTTTTTACACCAAACTAACTTACTTTTCCTGATTGATTTTACCTCCTCTTCTTATATAAAAGGTTTCCAGTGAATTTTTAATTTTTTAAAAACTTATTCAATGAAAAAAAGATCCTTTTTAATACTTATGGTTGTTTTTACTATAAGTTGCTTGACTACTACCTTATTTGGGCAGGTAAATCTTGTGCCAAACCCTGGTTTTGAGAATGGAACAGGTGATAATTTCACCAATTGGAGTAAATTTAATGGAGCTACTTACCTAACGGCCACCACCACCGCAGGCGAATTTAGAAGTGGCACACGAGCATTGAAGTCAGCTGGGCCAGGTTTTGCTGGCCAACAGTGGCAAGTACAGATTGTAAGTGATAATATCGCAACAACAATTGGTACAAGCTATACATTTAAGATTTGGGTTAAAGCTGCTACGAGCGGTGGCACCATACGTTTTTCTACGCAGCCTAATTCGCTTTACAGTGCAGATTTTAGTGTACCTTCGGGTACTTGGACCGAGCTTACTTGGACTTTTACTGCTAATTCGGCAGCTACAAGAATTGCACTGGATTTGGGCCAAAGCAATGTAGTATATTATTTAGATGATATGGAAATGCTCGGAAATGCCGCACCAACCGTCATACTGACCAATCATTTGCCCAATTCGAGTTTTGAAGATGGAAGCGGCTCTGCTTTCACACACTGGACTGGTATTAATGCCCCTACTTCTTTTGACCAAACAACCGTTCCTGCCGAAGTCCGAACAGGTACAAGGGCTTTAAAGGTGGTTTCTGCCATCTCAAATCAGAGTGACCCTTGGCGAGTTCAGATTGGAAGTGCATTCTTGAATACTCCCGTTGGTAAAAATTTTAGTTATTCAATCTATGTAAAAGTAGCAAGTGGTACGGGCAAAGTGCGGCTTTCGACCATCTCTCCACTGGCAAATTATGCAGCCTATGCCTATTCGCCATTAACTGATGTAGGAACCGACTGGCAGAAAATTACTCTAAACTTTGTTCCAGTTGAGCCTACTACTCGTGTAGCTATTGATTTGGCTGGGGCTGCCAACACCTATTTGATTGATGATGCAAGTGTAACTACATCGGATGCCGTTATAACTGCAAACGGTGGTTTTGAGTGGGG
>NZ_JBMLRC010000157.1:0-3316 GCF_049241225.1 Emticicia sp. | reverse complement strand
TATAGTTGGACTTTCACTGCAAATGTGGCTCAGACTCGTATTGTGCTAAATTTGGGAAAAGATGTAGGCATATATTACATTGATGATGTCGAGATAAACCCCGCAATCATTAGTTTGTTGGCGAATGGGAGTTTTGAGAATGGTACGGGCGATGATTTTACGAATTGGGGAAAATGGAATGGAGCTACCAAAATAACTGCTACTACCGTAAGTACTGAAGTGCAAGAAGCAGCAAGAGCGGTGAAAGTGGTCAATCCAACCGCTGGTAATCCTTGGGAAACTCAATTAGTAAGCGACCCAATGACCCTTACGGTTGGGCAGAACTACACAGCTTCTGTATTTGTAAAATCAGTAACTGGAGGCGAGACAATTCGTTTTTCTACCAATGCTACTGCTGGAGCATTATATGGTCCTAATTTTACAACTACCACTGGTTGGACTCAAATGACCTGGTCTTTCACTGCCAATGATGCCAGTACACGCTTGGTATTAGATATGGGTACGAGTGCGGGAACATTCTTCATAGATAATGCTTTAGTCGTTTTGGCCGATGCTTGTGCGGTTAAATACCAAGTTCCTGTCAACCAAACGCCTATTGCTCAAGGTAAAAGTAAGTTTTTGGGAATGATTTACAGTACACCGCAAAGACCTAATCTCAATCGGTATTTCAATCAAGTAACGCCCGAAAACTCTGGTAAATGGGCAAGTATTGAAGGCACAGAAGGTGTATATAATTTCACAGAAGTTGACCAAGCTCGTGAATACGCAAAAGTTAATAATTTCCCGTTCCGTTTCCACGTGTTGGTTTGGGGAAGCCAGCAGCCTGCTTGGTTGAAGCCAATGACCGATGCACAAAAAGTTACGAAAATAAAGGCGTGGTTTCAGGCTGTGGCCAATCATTTTGATGGAAGTAGTGATGCCAGAGCGAAACTGGAATATATCGAAGTTGCTAACGAAATCTTGAATGACCCACCTAATAACCTCAATAATGCTACACAACAGTATCCGTTTCGACCAGATAATAGAAACGATGCAGGAAGTGGAGACTACGTAAATGCTCTAAAAAGTTTGAACGTAGAATTGGGTACAACGGCAGGAAAGTTTGACTGGGTTGTGAATGCCTTCAAATTGGCTCGTCAGTATTTTCCTTGCGAAACAAAACTTGTTTTGAACGAATATGGTATCGAAAGTGATGGCTCTATGAATGCCGAATACAAAGAGCTTGTCGAACTGCTAAAACAAGATAATTTGATTGATGTGATAGGTATGCAGACGCACTCTTTCAGTACACAAATTTACGGAGCTTATACACCAACAAGCATCGCAAATTCTAACGCAAGCCTAACCAATAATCTGAACAATTTGGCCTCGACAAATATACCAATAATGGTAACAGAGCTTGATATTGATGGCGATGTTAGTCTTGATGCAAATGGTAATCGAGTAACAACGGGTACACAAACCGCAAAGGATAATTTTCAGAAAAGCGAATATGAGCGAATCTTTTCGATATACTGGAATCATCCGTCGGTGGTTGGAATTACGCTTTGGGGATACCTGACAGGGCATTGGCGTTCTGACCAAATGGCTTATTTAGTTGACCCATGCTCAGGAAATGAGCGTCCTGCACTAAGAGATTTCTTGAACAATACACTCAATAATACCCCAACAAGTATCAGAGCATCAAATCCTTTATTATCCGTAACCCGAGCACCTGGCCAGTGTGGCTCTACCTCAATCAGTCCTGCAAAGCCAATTATTTGTCCAAATAGCACACTAACACTTACAGCAAGTGGCTGTACGGGTACAGTAACGTGGTCAGGTGGGGCCACTGGTACAGGTAGCACGATTTCGGTTTCTCCAACGACTAATACAATTTACACCGCAACTTGTTCGGCTGGCGGGAATGCTGCCATTGAAGTACGTATAGCTACCAGTTCGGTAGTTGTGGCAAATGATTTGAGTACGGGTACTCAGCAAGTGAAAGCAGTGCAAAGTATTCAGTCGGCAAAGAAAATTGGAGATTTAGCCTATCAAACTCAGCCAAATGTGGGCTATGTAGCAGGAAATTCGATTAATTTATTACCTGGGTTCCAAGTAACCTCTGGTAGTGTTTTCAAAGCAGAAATTATAGGTTGTAATTAATATTCTCAATCTCAATAGGCATCTTTTTGTCTATTGAGATTTACTTTCAACGATAAAAATATGCAAGAAAATTCACAAATTCAGCATGGAAAACTCATTAGTATTGGGAGTTTTCAGAAAATTGACCCCGAGGAAATTGTGTTATTTGTGGCAGATATCAATTATACAGTAGTATATCTGAACTCAGGGCGTCAACTATTGGTTTCGACGCATCTTAAAGAAATTCAGAATCGTTTTAAATCAGAAACCTTTTACCGTACGCATAAGTCATTTTTCATTAATCTGAAATATATCAAAGAATTAAAACTCGAAAATTCAAAACTTAAAATGCAGAATGACATCGATGTGACAATTTCACGAAGAAAGAAAGATGGACTGATTCGTGTAATTAAAAATTAAAAGCCTAACGGTAGCCAATTAGTTGGCTACCGTTTTTTATTAAAAAATTGGAAAAGATTAATGAGGCAAATACGAAGTGCTGAGGCAAGAAAATGGTCTAAAATAATCGACAATTCTATATTATGTAAGATATTGAGAATGAGTATTTTACAATACGGTGGACTATCGACAATACCTGTGGACTACTGTAAGTTAAAATTACAAAATAATTTCTTTTTTTATTACAATTAATTTGGCTTAAGTTTATTATGTAATTATATTTGTGTTAGTTTGACACATTATATTTGTGTGTACAATTAACTAATAAGAATATAAGTATTTCAATATAGTATAATACTTAGCCCTAGTAGATGAAAAAGATATTATTATTACTGTTTATTGCTGGGTTTAATCAGCTATCAGTTGCCCAAACTCCCCTCAAACTTTGGTATAAACAACCAGCTGGTAATACGTGGGAAAATGCTTTACCAATAGGCAATGGCCGATTAGGTGCGATGATTTATGGAAATGTAGAAAAAGAGATAATTCAACTTAACGAACATACGGTTTGGAGTGGAAGTCCCAACCGAAATGATAATCCACAAGCACTCGAAAAACTGGCCGAAATCAGAAAGTTAATTTTTGAAGGAAACCACAAAGAAGCCGAAAAATTGGCCAATCAAGCCATTATCACCAAAACTTCACACGGACAAAAATTTGAACCCGTCGGGAATCTCAACTTAATTTTCGATGGCCATGAAAACTTTACAAATTATTACCGAGAATTAGACAT
>NZ_JBMLRC010000156.1:4737-18375 GCF_049241225.1 Emticicia sp. | reverse complement strand
CACCTCAAGGCTTTTTCAAAAGTTCTTCAATGGTATAGGTTTTTCCATTCACCAAAACGTATTTTACTCGTTGTGTATCTCGGATATTTTCTAGAGGATTTCCTTCTACGATACTGATATTGGCTATTTTTCCCACTTCCAAACTACCGAGGTCTTTATCTACATTAAGAGCTTTGGCAGCATTGATGGTGCTGGTTTGTAGGGCTTTGAAATTACTCAGTCCGCTTTCTACGTAATTCCAAATTTCTACGTGTAAACTCGTTCCGTAAGGCATAATGGGTGAGTCAGTACCGCTCGTAATATTTGCCCCACTTTCCGAAAGCTTTTTTAGTGTTTTGCCAGTATTGCTATACGTTGCCAGCATCGGAAGCGGCTGACTTTTCATTTGTTTGGCAGTTTCGAGCATGGCCGTACGATAGTAGGCTGGATATATTTGTTTGAATTGTGGTGTATCAAAAAGTGAGGTATCTTTCGTAATCAATGTCCAAAATCCACCCGAAAGTGCTAAAGTTGGTGTAATAACCATCTTCGACTGGCTGATAATTTGTATCATGTCATCGTAGCTTTTGCCCGCAGTTGTGATTTTCGGAGAGTATCCTCGACGACTCGTAGCCGCAATGTGTTCGACCGCATCTACACCATAACGTGCCGCAGGAAAAATCTCGTGCGATGACACTGACATTCCGTTTTCGTGGGCATATTCCGTAATTTTCTTCTGCCATTCGTCGGGCATTCTTACATAGGTTTTTATGAGGTCATACTCTAAAGTCTTTGCTCGATTGAGTTCCAGTTTTAGCTGTTCTTCTGAGCCAATGGCGGTTGCCATGTTATAATAAATTCTTCCACCATCGGTCAATGCTCCTGTCAGGAAATGAAATGGGCCGGGACGTTTTCCGCTGTGCCACGATTCTCGTTGTTCTACTGCATCGTAGGGGTCAGAGCCAGGCTCACGCACACTCGTAATGCCATAAGATAACCATATTCTACCTGTTTTTTCGCCAAATTGCGAGTCGAGGTGAGCATGAGTCTCGAATAAACCTGGCATAACGGTCAGATTCGAGGCATCAATTTTTTTATATGTTGCAGGATATGAATCTTTGTGAGCTTGAATGGCCGTTATTCGATTATTTTCGATGATTATATCAACGTTAGTCAATAGTTTTTCATTTTTTCCATCAAAGAGTTTTCCTGCATGAATCACCGTTTTTTCTTGCGATTTTGTAATTGTCCAAGTCAAATCCAATGGAATATCTTTTTTAGAAGCATCTGCGATATTTACTTGGCGAAGTTTATCAATAGCCAAATAAACGATTGATTTAGAATCGCCCGTCCAAGTTGGGGCTTCGGCCAATTCGGTAGTTAAAGCACGAGGCTGCCCCACAAATTGCCCGTCGGTGTTTACATCAATCACCCACAAAAGAGCATCTTTTACATAAGCCAGTTTAGTACCATCGGGCGACCAAATCGGGCCGTTTCGGTATCTCATTGCCATTGTTTGGTGCGGAAATGGCGTAGTTGTGGAAACCGATTCGCCACTTTCGGCATTGACTAACAGAAATTTACTCACACCCTCACGGAATTTTGAAGAATAAGCATCTAAGGCGGCCATCATAACATATTTCCCATTCGGCGACCAAGTTGGTTGACCAGGCAAAAACATAGGTTTGTGTACTTTTTTGACAAGGCCAGTTTTCAAATCCATGATATTGAGCATTGTTCCAACGCCAAGAGTATTGCGTAAGCCTTGCTTTAAAAATGCGATTTTTGTGCCATCAGCTACCCACGAGCCTTGATTTTCGTCTTCGTCAGTTTTGGTTAATTGCGTAACATTTTTGGTTGAAAGTTCTAAAGTATATAAATCCATATTCCCCGATTTGTCGGCCGAAAAGAGGATTTTTGTGCCATCAGGCGACCAAGTTGGGTCGGTTTCGTAATACACATCATCGGTAAGTTTCACAGGTTTTGGATTGCCAACTGTCAATAACCACATATCGCCCAAGGCCACAAAAACAACTTGTTTTCCATCGGGCGAAACAACTGGGCAACGAATCCCTTTGACATTTTTCGCACTTTTTCCATCAAAATCGTAGGTCTTTCGTTGATAAACTGGCGTGCTGACGGTCAGTTTTACTTGAAAAGGGATTTCTGAAATTTGCTCATTTTTAGTATCAATGGATTTTATTTTGCCATCGGAAGTGTAAAAAACTTTATTGCTGGAAGCCCAAGAAGCTCGGAAAGGGAAAACATCATCACCTTGTTTACTAATTTGAACTGTTTTGCCCGTTGCTATTTCTACTTTCATCAAAGAAGTTTGGCTTCCGTTGGCTACTTGATAGCTAAGCCAAAGGCCATCATTACTCCAAGCAGGTGCATTCGGAACTCCTTTGCCGGTAGCTGCCAGTAGTTGCTCGGAGCCATTTTCATCAATAAGATAAATTCCAGCACCTTCGCTTCGGGTCGAGGCAAATGCTACGGTTTTGCCATCGGGCGAGTAAGCGGGTGCGTAATCGTGGTCTTTGTTGGTGGTGAGGGCGGTCATTTCGCCCGTGGCGAGATTTTGTTGCCAAATATCATAATTACCATTTCGGTCGGACGAACAAAGAATACTTTTACCATCGGGCGATGCAAAAGGCTCTCGATGGTCGAATGGCCCAGTTGTATGTTGCTTTAGGTCTTTTCCTTCGCTGTTTACGCTCCAAATATGAAACGTTCCCCCTCTGTATGACTGAAATACAATTCTTTTGCCGTCGGGTGTCCAATGTGGTTGACGGTCGTCGCCCATACCATCGGTGAGAGCCAAAGCATTGCCACCACTCGATGAAACTTTGTAGATAGTGCCTTGTAAATCAAGAGCAATGTTTTTTCCATCGGGCGAGAGACCAATGGCCATATTTGTGCCTTCTTTCAAAACAATCTGCTTGGAATTTAACTTTTGAGCCAAACAATTGACCGCAAAAAACAGCATAAAGAGGGGGATGAGTTTCATTTTTAGGTAGGGTTTAGGTAAGAAGGGTAGTTATATATAATTACATTGTAAATTAAATTAGTATAAATTTTGATTTAGTTCACTCCCCATCGGGGAGGACGGTCGGCCGCTGCCGTTAGGGAGGGGTTAAAATGATAAAATTTGTATTTTTTAACCTCACCCCCGACCCCTCTCCGATTGGAGAGGGGAGCAAATTATGGTATTCTTATTTATAAATCGTCATGGCATCAAAAACACCTGGAACTGGTTTTGGTGCAAGCGGATTTCCGTTGATTTCGTTTTGAGAATAAATAAATCTCCACGGTAATCGTGTGCCTGTGCTTGGTGTTATTTTTACACCAACAGCACTATTTCTATTTCGGCGTTCATCATTCCAGCCAATCGTTTGACAGTAGAAAGTTACGTATCTTTCTTCTAATATTTCACGTAATAGAGCATCGTTTTTAGCGATATTATCTTTGTTTTCCATACCACCATTTACAAAATCTGCATCTTCGTACGGTAAATATTTGAAAGTGAAGTTAGTGGCCGTTGTCGAATTGATATATCCACCACCCGAATTCATGAAGGCACGGTATTCATTCAAAAACTTTAACCCATCAGCAAAACTTCCTGCACGTATGGCCATTTCGGCCTGTGTGAGTTTGTTTTCTTGGAAAGTAACCAACGGAAATGAGGCATCAACGCTCATAAAACCAACTTGATTGGCACGTTTGATTGTATTTGGCTCAACACGATTGGCCACATTTACGCCTTGGCGAAGATAATAAAAATTAAAACGAGCGGTTTCATCGGTTTTGGCGTTTCCACGGTACGAACTTGTGAGCGTTGGGTCGATAAGTTTCAATAATTGAGAAGCCTCGCCAGTTTTCGTAACTGCGGCGGCATCACCAATACGGCTTACTGCCAAGAAGTTATAAATAAAATTTTGGTTTTGGTTCAAGATAGTTCCGTGCGGAAAATACATCGAATTGGCTGCTCTACTTACGCCTTTGGCTGCTGCGGTAGCTGCTAAGGCATATTCTTTAGTGTCGGTATAAAAACGTGCTTTCAAAGTATAGGCCACTTCAATCCACTTTTTAGGGTCGCCACCTAACAAAATGTCAGTTCCAGCTCTCGGAACTCCAACACCTGTTTCGAGGTCTTTTATGGCTTCGTCTAACAATTTTTGCATACTGGCATAAATTTCAGTTTGCGAGTCATATTTGGCATTAGGATACGTTTCCAGTTGTGCCGCTTGCGTATAAGGAATGTCTCCGTATAAGGCAGTCATTGTACCAATATTATGAGCCATCAATACTTTTGTCATGCCAGCCATTACTTTCAAACCTTGTGGTTCGATTTTCTCTAAGATAATGCGTGCATTGCGATGAATGCCGTAATAGCTACTGCTCCACATGCCATCGAAGTATGAACCAGCCACGTTATATACTTGAAAATCAGCCCATTGGCGGTCATAACCAATGTAATATCCCGACCAAATACTTGATAACAAGGAGTTGTAACCTTCGTGTACGGAGGCGGCTGCCAGCTCAATGCCCGTAAACATCAGCTCGGCAGGGGCATCGGTTGGGTTATTCAAATCGTCGTTGAGGTCGCTTACCAACGATTCACATCCTGTGAACGTCAAGGTAAAAGAAAGTGCCAGTAAAGAAATATATTTTTTCATTTTTGTCGAATTAAAAGTTTAAAAATCGTCTATCAGTAATTGATTCTTAATGAGAAAACCACCGATTTAGAACCTGGATTATTGAAGTAATCTTGCCCACGGCCATTTCCTGTTCCGTTGAGCGAAGTTTCGGGGTCAATACCCACCACTTTTGTCCAGAGCAATAAATTACGACCAGTAACCGATAGACTTATATTGCCTAACTTTAATTTTTCTTTCAGCCAGTTGCTTTTCCAATTATAAGCGAGTGTTGCTTCACGCAGACGAGTCCAGCTTCCATCCACAATAAATTGTTCTTGCAAGGCACTGAAGCCTTGGCCCAGTGTAGTGTACCATGCTTGGTCGAGCAATACTGGCCCAGCCCCGAAATCTCTGATATTACCACGCACGGTTTGTCCGCCTTCTATGGTTTTGCCATCGTAGCTTTTCAAACCACCCGCAGGAATCGTTACTTCATTGCCCACATCGGCGTGTGTTCCAAAATTATACATTACCGATTGCGTATTAGGAGCAAACTGCGAGCCTTGGAAGGTTTCAAACAAAACATTAAGCGAGAAATTTTTATAATTGATATTTGTGCCAAAACCCGCACGATATTTCGGATTTGGGTCGCCGATTACGCCATAAGTTGGAGCGAGTTGTGGAAAACCATTGGCGTTGAGGTCTAAACTACCATCGGCTTTGCGGAGGTAAGTTCCGCCATAAAGTGCTGATAATGAATAGCCTACTTTGGCCACCGAACTCGTAAGTGTGCTAAAACCACCCAACACGATTTGGTCGGTTCCTGCTAAGTCTTCTACTCGGTTTTTGTTTTGACTAATATTTCCAATCAATTGAATATTGAGGTCATTGTTTTGGAAAACATCGGCCGTAATTTCCGATTCCCAACCTTTGTTCGACATCGTACCGGCATTGGTATAGCGGCTCGTAAAACCTGTCGATGGCGAAGCTGCCACTTCAAGCAATAAATCTTTGATTGTATTTTGGTAGTAAGTATAATTTACTGAAAGTTTGTTTGAGAAAAAGCGTAAATCTGTTCCGATTTCCCATTCGGTCTTGCGTTCTGGACGTAAAAGAGCATCTCCTTGTTGAGAAGATTGTACGAACGCACCGTTTCCGTAAGCTACACCACTGGCAGTACCGCCCCAACCGCCCGTAAATTCGGCAGTAACGAAGTCAGTTGATGTACGATAAGGTTGTGGTTGAACCCCTACAATGCCGTAACCTCCACGGAGTTTACCAAAACTTAGCCATTTTAAGCCTTTCAGTGCTTCTAATTTAGTGAATTGCCAAGCTAAATCTGCCGAAGGATAGTAGAAAGTGCGGTCAGTTTTTTCGCCAAAAGGTGAGCCAGATTCAGCCGCAATACCTAAATTAAGATACATTTGGTCGTAGAAACCCAAATTAGTTGTGGCATAGAGGCGAGCCGTGCGGATACGCTGTTCGGTATCAAATGGCGTGCGGTTTACGGCCGTTGCATTGCTGGCATCTTTCGGGCCATTGGGTATCAAGAAGTTTACCATCGAATATCCTAAATTCAGATAGTCACGGTTGTTTACGTTCCAGCCAACAATGTATGTTCCTGCAATTTTAGGCGTAATATCTTTTACCACACGAGCAATTAAATCGAAATTTAACTCGGTTTCTTTGAGTTCTTCTTCTTGATAACTTCCAGTGTATGCTCCACCTGCCGAACCAACTGGGAAATAAGATTTACGTTCATCGGTATAAGAATCTACCCCGCCTCGTGCTTTTAATTCTATCCATTTAGTTGGTTTAAAGTTGATTTCGGAAGCTGTAATGAAACGATTCACGACCGTTGGGTTTTCTAACTCATTGACTACCCAAAGCGGCGAATCGTAGATTGGGTTATCATTTCCCAGATAACGACGGTAAGAACGCTGACGTGGGATAGGAGCAGCCGTTGGTGATGAATAATAAAATCCTTTATAGTCGCTGTCGTCAAAGTCGGGTGGAGTTCGTACCATACCCAAATATAGACCATTGACATTAGAGCCAGTTTGAATACGATTAGAAGTTGATTTTATGTAAGAAGTCTTGGTCGAAACCGAAAGCATATTACCAAACTTGCGGTCAGCATTGAGTCTGAATGTACTTCTGTGATAATCGCTTTGCCCGCGAATAATACCTTTTTGATTCAAATCTCCGAGACTCATGTAATAAGTGCTTTGTTCATTTCCACCGCTGATACTCAGATTATTATCAGCAAAAAAGCCAGTTCTGAAAACTTGGTCAACTCTCGCATCGTTGAAGATTTCTTTAGAATTTTTCTTCGTAATTGGATAATATTTAGTGCCATCTTCGGCCTGAAAAAATTGTCCGGTTGTATTAAATTCGTCGGCAGCTCCCGAGCGATTTTCGATTTTATCACCCCAAGAGGTAGAAGAAGTTGGACTAAAAACGCCGTTGATTCCTTGTCCGTATTTAGTTTGAAGTGGATGAAGAACATTTACTTTATCGAACGAAACCGACGAGCTAAATGAAATATCTGGTTTCGAGCTATTACGGCCTTTTTTTGTCGTAATAACCATAACACCGTTGGCTGCTCTCGACCCCCACAATGAAGCTGCGGCAGCACCTTTTAGCACTTGCACATCGGCAATGTCATTTGGATTAAGGTCATTTAGGCGAGATTGCTGACGCACACCACCTGCCGACTCTCCGATGCTACTATTGCTCATCGGAACACCATCAATGATAATGAGCGGTTGGTTGTCACCCGTGATGGTGCTTTGGCCACGTATCTGAATATACGAACCAGCACCAGGGTCGCCCGACGAACGAGAAACTTGCAAGCCCGACGCCCTACCAGCAAGCCCATTAATTACGCCCGTTTCGCCAGTTCGGGCTAAAGCTGCTCCAGTAACTTTCGATGAAGTTGCTCCCTGTACATCTTTGTTTTGTTCAAAGCCAAGAGCAGTTACCGAAACCTCCATCAAAAGCTGAGTTTCACTTTTAAGTTTTACATCAATTATACTTTGATTTCCAATCGCAATTTCTTGCGTAGTCATACCAATAAACGAAACCACCAATGTACCACCAGTAGTTGGCACATTCATCGCGAAATTACCATCAGTATCTGTGTTAACACCAACTTTTGTGCCTTTCAGCAAAATGTTTACGCCAGGTAGAGCAGAATTATTGTCAGCATCGGTGACTTTTCCCGTAATTTTTCGGGTTTGTGCGTAGGTAGTCAGCACCGAGCAACCTAACAAAAAAATGAGTAAAAATGACTTCATAGGGCTTATTTAGTTTGTTTAATTGAAAAATCAACTAACAAAATCTAATATCGAAGCCACGGTAATGCAAATAATATTTTAAGATTATTTAATAATTCAAACTTATTATTTGTAAAATCATATTATCAACAAACAAAGTGTTAGTGAAAGATAGATGGTTCCAAAGAAAGTACTGTTTTGAGCTTTTGAGCGAAATTTTTTAACGAAAATTTAATAGTAAAAACTTGTAAGTATTTTTACTGATTAATAGTGTTTTGAATTTACGAATAAGTATTTTTTGTGTATAAAAATGGCGAAATACTCATGAAAAAATACTTAAATGGCAGTTTATAGCGGTTTTCGACCCTTTATCATCTATTTGGCTTGCTCATGAAATTCTATGGTTTTCAGAAAAGAATTTGGTTAATTTTGTGAAATTTTCAAAAATTCTATAAACATATAACCTATGCAAAAAGCCCTGATGGTTCTGACGTTTGGTATGCTCATGGCGAGCTGTACCAAAAAAGCTGTCGTCAACTCCTCACAATCTTCTAATGGTTCTACGTATCAATATTCAGTTGATTTGACCAAAGTTGAAAACGATAAACTGGAAGTAACATTAATAAACCCTAAGATTTCGACCGACGAGATTACTTTCCGTTTGCCAAAGACTGTTCCCGGAACGTATTCAACCGATGATTATGGCCGTTATTTATCTGATTTTAAAGCCTTCGACTCGAAAGGTAATCAACTTACTACCAATAAATTAGACGTAAATAGCTACACAATTAAAGATGCTAAGAAACTCCACAAAATCATCTACAAAATTGATGATACGTGGGATTCTCCCGAAATTAAAGGCACGAAGATTTTCGAGCCAACGGGTTCGGATATTGTAGCTGGGAAGGAGTTTTCAATCAATACACATTGTTTCTTTGGCTATTTTGATGGTATGAAGCAAGTGCCATATCAAGTAACTTTCACGAAACCCGATGGTTTTTATGGGGCAACTTCGATGGTAGCAAAAAGTAGCACAGCTACAACCGACGTATTTGAGATGAATAACTACATGGATTTGGTAGATGCTCCGATTCTTTATACACAACCTGATACTACGGTTCTGAAAATCGGTGGTGCGGATATTTTAGTTTCGGTTTTTTCTCCAAACAAAAAAGCTACTTCTAAAGAGATTGCGGCTAATATCAACACGCTGCTTGAAGCACAGAAAGAATATTTAGGGGGTAAACTTCCTATTAAAAAGTATGCGTTTTTAATTGTATTATCCGATAACCCGAACTTAACAAGTTATGGAGCTTTGGAGCATTCGTATTCGTCGTTTTATTATTTGCCCGAAGGAACTTCACAAGCACTTTCGCAGACTGTGAAGGATGTGGCCTCGCACGAGTTTTTTCATATCGTAACACCGCTCAATATTCACTCCGAAGAAATCGGTAATTTCGATTATAACGACCCGAAAATGTCGAAACACCTTTGGATGTACGAAGGCCTAACAGAATATGCAGCTGGACACATGCAGGCAAAATATAACCTCATCACGTTGCCAAAATATTTGGATATGCTTCGTCAGAAAATCTCGACCATGAAAAGCATGAAGGATAATTTGCCGTTTACCGAAATGAGTGCCAATGTGTTGGATAAATACAAAAACCAATACATGAATGTGTATAACAAAGGAGCATTGATTGGTTTGTGTTTGGATATTAAACTTCGCCAACTGTCTGATGGTAAGTATGGTACGCAAAATTTGATGCAAGATTTATCGAAAACTTACGGAAAAACAGTTTCGTTTAAAGATGATGAGTTATTCGATAAAATTACTTCATTGACTTACCCAGAAATTCGTCAGTTTTTTGCTACCTACGTAGAAGGCAAAGAGCCACTTCCGTTGACAGATATTTTACAAAGTGTAGGCATCGAATACGTAGTCGAAGCTACCACAAAACAAGCAAGTTTGGGCGGGATTGCTATCGGATTTAATCAAGCTACCAATCGTTTGAAAGTAGCCAATATCGACAAAGTGAATGATTTTGGCAAAGCGATGGGTTATAAAGCCAATGATGAATTGATTTCGATTAACGGAAAGGCAATGGACATGATGTCGGTACAATCTGTCATGAATGAATACAGTGCCAATACAAAAGAAGGGGAAATGGTAACGGTTGAGGTAGCCCGCAAAAATGCCGAAGGCAAAGAAGAAATCGTAAAACTCTCTGCCCCAGCGATTTTGGTAGAAGCTAAACAAAGAAATGTATTGAAATTGGCCGAAAATCCAACTGCCGAGCAATTGAAGTTGAGAAATGCTTGGTTGAAACCTTGAGGTTTATAAAGTTGTATAATTAAACCGCCACTTCGATTAATTTTTGAAGTGGCGGTTTTGTGTATGGCACACATGAAATTATTTCCTGTATCTCAAACGGTATTAATGACAGTTTACTTGTGGTTTTCTCATTGGGTGTGAAAAAAGCTATGAGATATAGTCAAAAGTATTTTTTTTCATGGGTCTTAATTTGTGTCAATCACATGCCAACGGTCTTCGGTTCCATCATAAATCAAAGTTGCTCCTCCTCTAACCGATAAAATATTGGCTGAGCCAGTAGTAGTTTTGATACGATTGATAGCCGTCGAGCCAGCATCTTCATTCTCCAACCTAATCGTAAAATTATTTGTTGGGTACACCCAAAGCATCATGCCATCTACGCCACCATCAATACCTGTAATAGTGATGGTTTGGGGAGAAGTAGCCGCTCCCGTACAAATGACTGAAGCCCCGGCTCGGTCTAAATTATTAACGGTTTGTGTTGTAAGCGGTAAAACTTTTTTCTTTTTAATCACAACATCACCGTTGATATCTAATTTAGCAGTTGGAATAGTTGTACCGACACCCACATTCCCCGTACTATCAATAGTCATTCTCGTGGCATTATTTCTTGTTCTAAAATCCAGAGCTTTTCTTTCGCCATTGTTATAAATGATTCCACCACTACTTAAACTCGAAGGTAATCCGAAGAGTAAGCCCGCCTCGGTTGTTTGTGGATTCATCATTTGGATATAATTATTGCTACTATTCTCTACGATAAGTTCATTGGCGGGCGTTCCGTTGATGCCTGATAAACCATTAAAAATATGTAACCTTGCTTTTGGCGATGTAATAGTACCTATACCAATATTACCCGTTCCATTTTCGATTAAAAATCGAGAACCACCTGTACCCAGTTCAAAAATCTGGAGATTATTATTTGCTGGTTCATTTCTTATATTCCATTGATTTACACCATTATTAACAAATCTCAATGCTGCATCACCATTGAAAGCATCAATGTCAATCACTGAAAAACTTGAACTTGATTTTACCCGAATTCCAGTTGCACCGCTGTGTAGTATATCTAATTTGTAGCTTGGGATAGTTTGCCCTATACCGATATTGCCAGAATTACTAATTTTTAACCTTTCCAAACCATTGGTCACAAAGCTCAAAGGCTGATTGGTCCTTGATTCAATAGTTGTATTCTCGGGTGTTAGTGTAATACTCCCTTGTGGAAATGCAGAAAGAGAGAGAAAAGTCAGATGGAGAAGTAAAATGAGGTTTTTCACGGAAATAAATGATGGGTTTTAGAGTCAAAATCTTATGTTACAAATTTACTAACCTCAATCAGTCGCCACAATCCCCCGAAATTTGTATTTTCTATATCCCCGAAAACTGGTATTTTTAGGTATGGCTTTGGATTTCTTTGATTATTCGTATAGCTTTATTCCCGAACCGAAAATCAGCTAATGTATCGCCATTTTCCGAAATTAATTATAGCCTTAATGCTAATCTCTTTGCGAGTAAACGCTCAAGCCGATAGAATTAAAGTCTATCAAGATAGCTTGCGTTTGACTACCAACGACAGCATCAGGTGGCATCACAAACTATGGCTTGCCGATGCGACATTTAAGGCCGATACTGCAAAAGGTAAAATAGCGTTTCAACATCTAAGGGAAAGTGATGAATATAAAAGTAGCCAATGGAAACAATTTTTCTACCATAGAATTTGGGGTGGGCATTACTTTGAAATTGGCGATTATGTAAATCAAATTTTAGAATTAGAAATCCAAGAATCGCTGCTCAATTCATTACCCAGCAAACGCCAAAGAAATGTGCTTTCGGCACTTATAAAAGGAGATTTTGGAGCAACTTATGCCAATATCAATGAACCTGAACTGGCTCAGAAGTATTATGAAGAGTCAATCAGCATTCAGAAAGAAATCAATGATGAAAAAGGCTTAGCCACCAATTATTTCAACTCGGCTTTTTTGTTTATTGATGTGCAGGAATGGCCACAAGCTTACCAGTATTTAAGAGAATGCGATGTTATTTCACGGAAAACCAATATTGGTTGGATGACCATCATTAATAGGTCAAGACTCGCTGCCGTCTGTGCGAAGCTAAATAAAATTTCAGAAGCTAAAATATTTCTCAACGAAACTGAAAAGTTATTACCAAAAGCAGTTTATGATTTAGAAAAAGTTTATTTCTATAATGCTAAAGGTGAGTTAGAGTATGAGTTAAAAAACTTCAAACAAGCATTAAAATATCATCAAAAGGCTTTTGAATTGGCTAATGCTTGGGCTGACCCTTATTATATTGCTGATGAACTCATTGCTTTGGGAGATTCATATCAAAAACTTAATCAACAAGATTCAACCCTCAAATGCTATCAAGAAGCTCTAAAGATTTCGGAGCGAAAGGAATATATGCCCAAAGTAAGACTCGTTTTAGAAAATATGGCGGAGTTTTATGAGCAAACTGGAAATTATAAAATGGCTAACGAATACCGCAAAAAATGGGCGATTTTCAATGAAAAATTTATAAAAAAACAAAATCAAAACCGTATCCAGCTCAACGAAGCACGTTTTCGTTCGGCACAAAAACAAGAAAAAATCAATAGCCTTGAGCAAGAAAATCAATTAAGAGAATTGCAGCTTCGTCAACGAAATTTTATGCTTATAGGGTTGATTATTAGTGTTTTAGTAGTTTCTTTATTGGCGTTTTTATATTTCAAGAATTACAAAAAAGAAAAGCTACTGGCACAGCAAAATTTCGAGATTCAGCAACAGAAAATTCGTGAACTTGAACAAGAAAAGCAACTCATCAGCATGAATAGCATTCTGAAAGGTCAGGAAGAGGAACGCAGCCGAATGGCAAAAGACCTACACGATGGACTCGGAAGTATGCTCAGTGGAATCAAACTAAACTTATCGGCTATGCACCAAAATTTTATTATTCAAGCAGGCGAAGTACATATTTTTGAAAAAGCCCTGACTCAACTCGACAGTGCCATTGCCGAGATGCGTCGAGTGGCTCACAACATGATGCCCGAAGCATTATTGAAATTTGGTTTGCACGAAGCCATTCAAGATTATTGCGATGGTATCAATCAAAATGGCAAGCTAAAAATGCAATTTACAGCCATTGGCGATGGAAAAAATATTGATTCTACAGTGCAGAAAGTACTTTATCGAATTTTTCAAGAACTCACCAATAATGCCATCAAGCACGCCCAAGCCAACGTAATTTTTATTCAAATCAATCACCACGAACAAGGCATTACGCTGACCGTTGAAGACGATGGTAAAGGATTTGACACTTCAAAAACAAATGGTGCAGGCTTACAAAATGTAAAATCAAGAGTAGATTATTTGAAAGGAACTTTGCACATAGACACAAGTCCCGAAAACGGTAC
>NZ_JBMLRC010000156.1:0-4637 GCF_049241225.1 Emticicia sp. | reverse complement strand
TTTTCAAAACCTCACATCTTGAATTTCAGGTGTTCGCTCAAAGAGAGCTTTGGCAAACGGACAAAGCGGAAGAATTTTGAAGCCATTAGCACGAGCATATTCAACGCCTGCCATCACGAGCTTTTTACCAACGCCTTTGCCTTCAAATTCAGGGAAAACCTCCGTATGGTCAATGATAAATTTATTTTCTCCCGCCCATACATAAGTCATTTCGCCTGTAATTGTATCGTTTTCGATGGCTTTGAAGATACCATTCTTTGAGTTGTTTTCTTGTGTGATTTCCATAGTTTTATAAAATTGAAGTCTCTGATAGAAAAACAGAGACTTCTGTAAAATCATTTATTTGATAGAATAAATATATCGACAGTTTTCTACACCTAATAACTATAAAAGTAACACTTACTGTGGACTTATCGACAATTGACCGTGGACTAGTTAATATCTTTACCTTCTTTCAACTTGGCAATTTGTGCTTCTAAGGCTTTCTTGGCTGCTTCATTTGGTGTTTGTTTCAAGGCCATTTCGGCATATTTAACGGCATCCATAAATTTACCTTTGGCTGAATATCCACTCATCAAACCGCTATTTACGCCCAGCACATCGCCATATCTTTTCTGCGAAGCCAAAAATACGTCCATTGCTTTGTCGATACGTTTTTGCCCAATCAACTGACGACCATAAGTTGTATATTGATTAGCCGTGGCTATTTGCAAGGCTTCATTCATTACCGAATCTGCTTCCGAAATTCTATTTAATTTCTCGTAGGCCGTTGCTAAATTTCGCAATGTGACAAAAGTTATTTGTCCGCCAGTACCACTTACTGCTTTTTTGCTCCACACCAAAGCTTCTTCTAAATTGATATTTTTACTAAAACAATACTGTGCTGCCGACATCACAAGTATTGGATTGAAACCTTTGCGGCTTGTTAGTTCTTCTCTAATTCTGGCCAAAACTATGTTGTCAACATCTACATCAACTCTAAATGGCACCGAAACTTTCTCCCATTGCATGGCTATCACGCATGATTTTTCTTTGTGTTCAATAAACTCATATTTGAGCCATTCTACGCTTTTATCCAAAGCCACTGGTTTTACATTTACTCTCAACACATCATCTTTTTCGTCATAACTAAAGCTACCCCATGCTTCGGTTTGTTTCGAGAAGATAATTGTTACATTCTCAGCACCCATTGCCATGAAGATTCCGTAAGTACCAGCTTTAATGGGCTGGCCTTCAACTTTTACATCATGCTCAAACGTAATTGTCGTACACTCGTTTGCTCCTGCTCGCCATGGAGAATTGTTCTTACCAGTAGTAAAATTACCCGACGAAAAACCATAAGTTACGGGGTTGCCATCGCCAAAAATTTTGCCTTCACGCTTATTGACATCGGGGCGGCTGTATTTGATAGTAATAGACGTAATACCCACTTCTTCCGAAACGGTGGCTCTTGGATTATTGGCCGATGCAGGTAAATCTAATTGTGCTTGTGCAAGTTGAAGTATGCACAGTAAATTAATCGCTAAAAGGAGTACTTTTTTCATAATAGAGAAAGGATTGAGGGTGAAATAGTTGTTAAGTTTATATTATTCTCAGTTTTTTAGGCTTAAAGAAACCAAATGAAAAGTAAAAATAATATTTGTTGTGAAACTATTGATAATTACCTCCTAAAACATTGATAAGCTGTATGAAGAAATATAAAAATAGTTTAGAAGTTTCCGCTTCAAATACTTCCCAAATCTTCAACTGTATTCTTTTAAAAGCATAAATCAGAATTTTGTGTAAATATCTTTCATCCAAATAAAATTCTTTAATATTAGAAAAGTTATATATATTATCGTTTCAAGACTATTGTTGTTTTGCCGAGAAATACCTTATAAATAAGTATTTATATTGCCTTTTTGTCAATAAATATGAGGGTTTCGATAGCAGACTTTAGTGAGCCGTCTAAAAAAAATACAAACTTTCTTGCAAACACTTGCTTTATAAAAATATTGGCCGTAATTTTGCGTCTGTATTAAAAAAGGCACATCCGTTATCGGGCCTCTGCGTCAATAAAATCGTTTTGAAGTTTCTCTTCATTCAATTTCCTTTCAGGGCAGCAACGGATGGTTCTCATCGTTCGCTTTATCATTTTTTTTCGGCTATCGGGGCAATCCACGGTTTTGCGTGAGGACGACAGTGTACGTTCCGACTAAAACATTTTATCCTTAATGGAACAAGTAAAATTTTCTGACCTTCCAGTATCAGAGTACATCCTTCGTGCAGTTGAAGAAATGGGTTTTGAGTACACAACTCCAATTCAAGCACAAGGTATCCCAGTTGTAATGCGTGGTGGTGATTTCATCGGACAGGCTCAGACAGGTACAGGTAAAACAGCGGCATTTGGTATCCCTGCAATCGAAGCAGTTGATGTTGATAGCAAAAGCACGCAAGTATTAGTAATGTGTCCAACTCGTGAGTTGGCTCTCCAAGTAAAAGAACAAATCCAGAAATTAGCTAAGTACAAAAGAGGCCTCAACGTGGCTGCCATTTATGGTGGTGAGTCGTATGAGCGTCAGTTTTTGGCTTTGAAAAAAGGTTCACAAATTGTGGTCGGAACGCCTGGCCGTATCATGGACCACATCGACCGCAAGACCTTAATATTGAGCGATATTAAGTTGGCGATTTTAGATGAAGCTGACGAAATGCTTAACATGGGCTTCAGAGAAGACATCGAAAAAATCTTGTCTTTCGCACCAGAAGAGCGTCAAACAGTGTTATTCTCGGCAACAATGTCGCCAGAAATCCTTTCAATTGCGAAACGTTTCCAGAAAAATCCTGAAATCGTTCGTACTTTGAAAACAGAGGTTTCAAACGCAAACATTGAGCAGTTTTATTTCTCGGTTCGTCGTGAGGCGAAAATGGAAGTAATGACTCGTTTGATTGATGTGCATAACTTGAAATTGATGTTGGTATTTGCCAACACAAAATCAAAAGTTGATGAAATCGTAAGTGATTTGCAGATTCGTGGCTATGCTGCCGAAGGCTTACACGGCGATATGCGTCAGCAAGTACGTACGCAAGTAATGAGTAAATTCCGTGCTGGTACAACCACAATCTTGGTTGCAACCGACGTAGCTGCTCGTGGTATCGACGTATCGGGTGTTGATGCAGTATTCAACTACGATGTACCGCAAGATTTAGAATATTACGTTCACCGTATCGGTCGTACTGGCCGTGCTGGAAAGACTGGAAAAGCATTTATGTTTATTTCGGCTCGTGAGCGTGGTGCTTTGCGTGGAATCGAAAACTATACAAAAGCAAAAATCGAACAAGGAGTTATCCCGACTTATGCTGAGTTAGTGAAAACTCGTCACCAAAGATTTGTTGACCAAGTAAAAGAGACCCTTACAGCAGGTGTTGATGCTACTTACGATGGAATTATTGCACAATTGAGCGAAGAAGGTTATTCTGATGCACAAATCATGGCTGCTTTGATTAAAATGCAAGTAGGTGAAGTGAAGAGCGAATTTGCTGACCACCAATTATCTGATACTTTCCGTGAGGCAAGAGGTGGCGATAGAGATGCAAGATTTGGCGGAAACAGCCGTGACTCAAGAGCTCCATACGGACGTAGAGAAGGTGGTCGTGATGGCGGACGTGACGGTGGATTCCAACGTGAACGTCGTTTCGAGCCAAGAGAAAGACGTCAGGAAGGTGGACGTGGCTCAGGTAATGCCGACATGGTACGTTTGTTTTTGAGCTTAGGCCGCAAAGATAACGTTGCTCCAAATCATATTGTAGGTGCAATCACTTCAGAAACTCGTATTGCGGGTCGTGCGATTGGACAAATTGATATTTACGACAAATTTAGTTTTGTTGAAGTACCGCAAGCTGAAGTAAAGCGTGTATTAGAAGGAATGCAAGGCAAAACTATCAACGCTCGCCAAGTGAGCATGGAAGTTGCTAAGTAGTCGATAGTTTTTAGTCGATGGTCGATAGTAAAAAAGCGAAGTGAAAGTTTTTCGAGACTTTTGCTTCGCTTTTTTTGTTAAAATCAGGCCTTCGACTCCGCTCAGGCACCGATTTTAACCAAAAGCGTTTAGTTTTGCTGTTTATTCGAAAATATCTGGTCGTTGGGTCGAGTGATTCGGTGCCTGAGCGGAGTCGAAGGCAGCGTTCGAACAATGACTTTCATTTCGGCATTCTGCAAGTTTGTGTAATGCTTCAAGATTACCTTTGATTAAAGCTTCTTTCTTTTTTCTACTCCATTTTTGAATCTGTTTTTCTCTGAGAAAAGCCTCGTCAATTCTGTCAAACTCTTCATAATAAATAAGTTTTACTGGGCGATGCTTTCGAGTATGAATTGAACCCTCTCCATTTTGGTGTTGCTGAATCCGAAGTTCGAGATTGACAGTACTACCAGTATAATAGCTACCATCAAAACATTCTAAAATGTACATGAAGCCACGCATAAAGTTTTCAAAAGTGTTTTTCTTGATGCCTTCGGCTCCGCTTAAGCACCGAGAAAAATTAATGTTAAATTTTTGAGTCGTATTTATATATTCCAAGAGCGAAGTGATTCGATGCCTGAGCGGAGTCGAATTTTTGGTGCCTGAGCGGAGTCGAATTTTCGGTGCCTGAGCGAAGTCGAA
>NZ_JBMLRC010000155.1:4595-19580 GCF_049241225.1 Emticicia sp. | reverse complement strand
CGAAATGTTCGATTAAGAATTCCTCGGTAGATACTTCCGAAACGCTCGTAGCACCATTTCCTTAGTTCTCGAATTTCCTTGAAGGATAATAGTTTAAGGCCTTTTTTTAATTCTTTTTCAAACAGTTCTCTCTCAAAACTGACTTTCTCTAAAATCAGTTTTACATACTCAATCATCTTCATAGAACATCTACTTTTTATAATGAACTGATGGGTAACGGAGAAAATGAATGTAAATTTAAAAATAAATTTTTGTACTATCCAAAGATTTTTCAGAATATTTATTAGTAAATTATTTTTCTCTTCTGACCCTTTTTGGCTATATCATTATAACGTAGAAAGCACCTCGTCTATTTCTTTTGTGGTATTAAAAAATGATAAAATTTTCAACAAAACTGCTTCCATCACGGCATCGGGGCAAGAGGCTCCACAGGTGAGCATGATGGTCGTTTTCTCTTTTTCTGCTAAGAATTCGCTCATTACTTCTTGTTTTTTATGTAAATCGTAGCGTTTTATGAGATTTTTATCAAGAATACTTTCGTGCGACTGTATGAAAAACGTGGAGAGTTTCTGCTCACAAAGTTCAACTAAATGCGTAGTATTTGAGCTATTGTATCCACCCACAACTACCGCCAAATCGGCTTCGTTTTCCAATAAAGCGTAGGTAGCTTCCTGATTATCATTGGTTGCGTAGCAGAGTGTATCCCGCGTGTTGGCAAAATAGCGTTCAACTTCAGCTGGCTGAGCTTTGTGGTGCTCCACAATTACCTTTTTCAAGTAATCGGCAATGCCTTGCGTATCCGATGCAAGCATGGTGGTTTGGTTCACTACACCGATTCGGTTTAAATCGCGTTCGGGGTCGAATCCTTCCGAATATTGCCCTGCAAAATCTGTGTAGAATTGCTCTTTAGGAAGTTCACGAATGATGTATTTGGCCAAAAGTTCGGCCTCTTTTAGGTCATTTACCACTACGGTCGGAGCATTTTGCTTGCTGTGCGAAAACGTCGCACGGGTTTCTTCGTGGTTGGGCTTTCCGTGTACCACAATACTATATCCACGCTCACCGATTTGCCCAGCACGATTCCAAACTTTCTCAACAAACGGACAAGTGGTATCGTATTTATATGGGTCTATACCGAGTGAAGAAAGTTGCTGTTGAATCTCAATCGTAGTTCCGAAAGCTGGCACAACTACCGCATCTTCGGGCTTGAGTTCTTGCCAATCGATCAATTGATTTCCCTTCGTATCCATCAGAAACTTTACTCCTTGCGAAAGTAAGTCGGCGTTTACATCAGGGTTGTGAATCATTTCACTCAAGAAGAAGATTCGTTTATCGGGATTTTCGTTGATGGTCTTGTAGGCAATCTCAACGGCATTTTCAACGCCATAACAAAAGCCGAAATGTCGGGCAATCAGAAACTTAATCGAACCAAAATCAAGAACCGTAGGCGTGAAGTCTTTCTTGAGTTTATCCTTAGTCCGGCGGGCCTCTTTGATTTTACCGATGATATTACTCTTATAAATTTCTGGAATGACAAATGATTTCATATTTTTTGGAAGCTAAAAGCCTTTGACCGAAGCCAATCATTAATTTATTTACAAATCTAACAGATGATTTACATATAATGAGGAATTATCTGTATTTTCGCACAATTGAATGGTTGTTAATGGTTGCTGGAAATTTGTTATTGGTTGATTCATTGTTATAAACTTTGTTTCAAAACAATAATTTACACAAACTCCTTATCTCAAACAATTAAAAATCAGCAAGCTAAAGTTATTCATACTCAAAATAACATATTTTAATGGGATTGTGTTTGCTAAAATATCTTAAATCTTCGATTGGCCGCTCGCATGTTTCACCCCTATCAAGCCGATTAAGCATATTTTTTTTATTACTTGTATCAACGCAGTTAAGGCTCTCTGCACAAAGTACCTTTGCACCACTCAACGAAGACTATCATAACCTAATCGAACGCTACGAAATAAAAAGTGGTATTTTATCCAATCTTCATACGACTATAAAACCTGTCAGAAGAAAAGAGTTAGTAAAATTAACAACCGAACTTGAATCGGACGAAAAAGCGAAATTATCTAAAACCGACCGTTTTAATTTAGCCTATCTGCAAAACGATAGCTGGGAATGGCTCGACGATGCCAAACTACAACAAAGTGACAGCAAAAAACCACTTTGGCAACACCTTTTCAGGAAAAAAGCTGATTGTTATAGTACCCAAACCAAAGATATAGACTTTCACGTGAGTCCGATTTTTCAGTTTGCATTTGCGAACGATGATCAGCTTAAAGAAACACCTTACATCAATACTCGTGGAATTGAGCTACGTGGTACACTGAATAAAAAGTTAGGATTTTATTCGATGCTGACCGAAAATCAGATGCTTTATCCTGAATACGTCAGAGAGTACGGACGCCAGTACAAAGCCAATCCGTATGAAGGTTTTACGAAGGTACCCAATGCAGATTCGAGCAAATACCTCACCGATTTCTTTTCTGCCCGAGGCTACATTACTTTCCAAGCTCTAAAAAACATGCACATCCAATTTGGGCATGATAAAAACTTCATAGGATCGGGGGTTCGCTCCATGATTTTATCAGACTTTTCGGCTCCATATTTGCACCTCAAAGTTACGACCAACGTTGGGCGTTTTCAGTACATGAATTTGTTTGCACAGATGATAAACAAGCAAATTCCGGTAGCTGTTGATAATACAGAACAAATCCCCCCAAAATATCTTTCGTTGCACCATTTGAGTGTCAACATTGGTCGAAATCTCAATATTGGTATTTTTGAGAGTATTGTTTTTGGTAAGCGACAAGTAGGATTTGATATCAATTACCTCAATCCGGTCATACTTTTGCGTTTTGTTGAAGGGCACCTCGGAAGTGTCGATAACTCGATTGCAGGAGCTAACTTTAAGTTAAATTTCAAACGCCATTTTTCACTTTACGGACAATTTGTGCTTGACGAATTTAATATAAAGTACTTTAAACAAGATGGCTGGTGGGCAAAAAAATATGCGGCTCAAATTGGCGGACGCTACGTTGATGTACTGGGGATCAAGAATCTTGACTTTCAGACCGAATACAATCTAGTTCGCCCTTATATGTACAGCCACAATTCAACCTACAGCAATTATGTAAACTATAATTTGCCATTGGCTCACCCGCTTGGTGCAAATTTTACTGAACTTCTACTGATAGGGCGATATCAACCAACAGGACGTCTGTTTTTGAATTTTACGGCCATGCTAGCTCAACAAGGCAAAGACTCAAATATCGTCAATTGGGGGGGAGATATCCTACGAAATTATAATTTTGCTCGCCCTTCCGAATACGGCAATGAAATTGGGCAAGGCCGCCGAGTAAACACTAAATTTTATCAACTTGGTGCTTCATATATGATAGCCCATAATTTATTTGCTGATTTAAAAATACAAAGCAGAAACACTAATTTATCGGGTAATACGGCTGACGCACAAAATTTGATTTTTTCGGCAGGCTTACGCTGGAATACGAGCCAAAGATCATTTGTATTTTAGGTGGCTAAATGCAATCCTTAAAATTATGAGCTTCCCAAGGCAGCCGAAAACACGCATCATGAATATCTTATTAGCGTTAGCATCGTTGATTGTAATCTATCATGTATTCAATAAATAGTTGAGTTTTTTTGCAATTTGCCGTTATTCATTCTTATTTATACATTTTACATTATTCACTACTCATGTTTGTCCTTACCGAAAACAACTCTCTGGCCAATCACTTTCTTTCTGAGTTGAGAGACGAAAATACGCAAAAAGACTCGATGCGTTTCCGCAGAAATTTAGAGCGTTTAGGCGAAGTTTTTGCCTATGAAATCTCAAAAACATTGAGCTATCAGAAAAAAGATGTAGGCACTCAGCTTGGGATCAAGCAAACCTACCATATTTCTCAAGAGGTAGTTTTGGTAACAATTCTAAGAGCCGGCTTACCTCTGCATCAAGGCCTACTCAACTATTTTGATAAAGCCGAAAATGCCTTTATTGGAGCCTACCGAGGCAAACATGACGAAAAAGAAGCATTCGAAATAGAAATGGACTATATTACGAGTCCTGATATTCACGGAAAGATTTTAATAATCAGCGACCCAATGCTGGCCACTGGTAAATCTATCGAAAAAGCGTACCATGCTATGCTTCGATACGGTATTCCGGCCAAAACACACATCGTTTCGGCAATTGCTAGCCAGCGAGGCGTTAGATTTATTCAGGCTCGTTTGCCACAGTGCCGCCTATGGGTTGGAGATATCGACACCGAAATGAATTCAAAGTCTTACATTGTACCAGGCTTAGGCGATGCGGGCGACTTGGCTTTTGGCGGAAAGGTATAGATATTCGTTACTGGTTATTAGTTGACTGGTCACTGGTCGATTGATTGGTTTTACCAATGACAAATAACCAGTAACAAGTTTACAAAATAGCCAATTATTTCAACCGCTCTAGAGTTGCTTTCATGCGATACTGAAGCACAACTTTTTTGCCCGAAACATTCTCGAGTAATGGCTTTAGCACTAACTCTGCATTTTTCTTAGTCTGATCAAGAATCCCCATTTCGAGGGCCGATTGTTTGATTTTGGCTTCAGCTCGGGTATACGCTTCATTCATCAATGACTGCTCATTCATGAAAGCATATTCAGTGTCGTAAATTTTTGATTTACTGTGATCTATTCGATAACTACAAAGCTCCGGATCGGGCAAATGCACCACAAGCGTATCGTCTTTGGTAGCAATATCATCAGCGGTAATCTTCGTCAAATCAATACAGCCAATGGCTTCTCCCTGCACAATCAGGATTGCCTTGGGGTTCGGGAGATAATCACGCACAAGTTCCTGCTCGACAACATCTCGAAAGGCAAAATTTGACAACTCAAGTTTACCCAGAAGCGTCATTTCTTTCAATACCATATGATGGGTTGTCTGTACATCTTTAATTATAAAAGGATTAAAGTTTTTGAACTTCTCCCACAAAAAAATCGCTATTGCTACTGTTATAAGCAACACTATTATCTGAATATACCTACTAAGGATTTTCATCATAAATGAATATTAAATAGTCTTTTTTTGTAAATCTACAACATAACAAATACATAAGATCTATTTATTTTTATTTAAAACAATGATAAATAAATAGAAAGGCAGTATTATAAAGTAAATTTAAAATAAAATTTCAAGATGTTTTTCGTATCTTTGTAGAGATTATAAGTAACAAAAAACTCTATTTACAGTGACGCTCATCAAATCAATTTCGGGAATCCGAGGAACTATTGGCGGAAAAAGTGGCGATTCCTTAACCCCCTTAGATGTTGTAAAATTTACTGCTGCTTACGGTTCTTGGCTCAAAATCAACAATGCTGATAAACCCCTCCGTGTTGTAATCGGGCGAGATGCTCGTTTATCGGGCAAAATGGTTGCCGATTTAGTTTCTGCAACGCTCGTAGGAATGGGTTTTCAGGTGATTGATTTAGGTCTATCTACTACTCCCACTGTCGAAATTGCGGTTCCACTTGAAAACGCTCTTGGCGGAATCATTCTAACAGCAAGCCATAATCCAATACAATGGAATGCCCTAAAGCTACTTAATGCTAAAGGCGAATTTATTTCGGGAGCAGATGGCGAAGCACTACTGGCCATTGCCGAAAATGACAGTGCCGAATATGCTGATGTTAAAAGCTTAGGAAAAGTTGAAGTAAACGACACTTACCTACAGAAGCACATCGAAATGATTTTGGCTTTGCCATTGGTAGATAAAGAAGCGATTGCAAAAGCAAATTTCAAAATTTGTGTTGATGCTGTAAACTCTTCGGGCGGAATTGCGGTTCCGATGCTCTTAGAAGCTCTGGGCGTAAGCGAAATAAAAAAAATAAATTGCGAACCTACGGGTGTTTTTGCTCATAATCCTGAGCCTTTACCAGAAAATCTGAGAGAAATTTCGGGCGAACTCCGTAAGGGAAGCTATGATTTGGGTATCGTGGTTGACCCTGATGTTGACAGATTAGCGTTTATCAACGAAGATGGCGAACCATTCGGAGAAGAATATACGCTTGTGGCAGTAGCCGACTATATTTTGCAAAATACTCCTAATAAAGAAAACCTATCGACGGTTTCTAATCTATCATCAACCTTAGCACTAAAAGATGTCACTGTTAAAGCGGGTGGAACATACTATTCGGCAGCTGTTGGCGAAGTCAATGTAGTGACTAAAATGAAAGAAGTTGGTGCAATCATTGGTGGTGAAGGAAACGGCGGAATCATTTATCCTGAATTCCATTATGGCCGTGATGCCCTCGTTGGAATTGCGTTATTCCTGACTCATCTGGCTAAGTTTAATAAACCAATCGGTTTCTTAAGAAATACGTATCCGAACTATCATATAGCAAAAAAGAAAGTTGAGCTCACAACTACTTTGGATGTGGATAGTATCTTAGAAGATATAAAAGCAAAATATGATCGTTATCCGATTAATACCGAAGATGGCGTAAAGATTAATTTTGAGAAAGAATGGGTCCATTTACGTAAATCGAATACTGAGCCTATTATCAGAATTTATGCCGAGTCAGAATTTGAAACTACGGCCTCAAACCTTGCAGATAAAATTATCCGCGACATCAAAGAATTTATAGCTCAATAATATTATTTATTGAAATAAAAAAGATAGCTTAAAAACATCTAATGATGTTTTTAAGCTATCTTTTTTAGTATTTTCATACCCAAAACACCCCTATTTATTATATCTCTCCACTGGGTGTTATTTCTTCTCTGAGAGTTTTGGCATTGAATTTGTGGCTTTTATAAATACCGATAATTCGCTATTTATAAATGATTGTTTTTGGCAATCGTACAATTATTTTTTTATTATGTTTAAGAAAAAAAGAAGCCCCAGATTTATAAAAACTATCATGTTTTTGATAGTATGTATGCGAGTGACTGGACAGGGTTTTCCAACAAGCCTTGAATGGCAGAAATGCTATGGTTGGAATGATTATTATGGGGACGAGGGTCTAAAAATAATTCAAACATCCGATGGAAATTATGCTGCAATTGGCAAAAAGAGTTTGGCAGGGAATGAAGGTGTATGGGCTTCGAAGATAGGCCCGGCTGGAAACATACTCTGGGAAACGACCATCTCTGATAAATTTGCTTATACTGGTTTTAGAGGGCAAGATATTATTTCTAATCCTGATGGAAGCTATATTTTACTATCAAAGATAAATAACTATTCAAAGCTTCGGTTTAATAGCAGCCAGTCTATGACTGTTTCGGACATTGGCAATAAAGGGAACTTCGATATTTTAGTAACAAAACTCGATGCCCAAGGTAAGATGGTGTGGTTTAAAAATTATGGCGGCGATGGAGAAGATACACCAATTAAGATTTTACCAACCAATGATGGCAACTTTATGCTTCTTGCGTACACTGGTTCGCCCGGAAATGGCGATATTGCCAACTCAGGTAAAAATACAGTTGGCTTCAATCAGGATCTATGGATTGCCAAATTAGATCAAAACGGAAGTATTCTTTCAAAAAAATGTATTGGAGGTAGTGGTGATGAAGTTGGTTCTGACATGAAAAAAACTTCTGACGGAAATTTCATTATTGTAGGTTACTCTACATCAAATGATGCAGATTTTGGTACGAATAAAGGTGGACGCGATATTTTAGTGACAAAAATTGACAACTCGACAAACGTTATTTGGAAAAAAACATTTGGTGGCTCGCAAAGAGACGAGGCTAGACGCGTCGTTGCACAGCCTAATGGTGATATTATTATTGGATTGACCTCAAACTCATTCGACAATGACCTAGAATTTACCCCCAATAATGTATTTCAAAATAATTTTGAGGATAACATTTGGTTGGTTAAACTAAATGCCAGTGGTGATATCCAGAGCAAAAAAATATTTGGGGGCTCTGGCCGTGACGTATTAAATGACCTTATAGCCACACGCGATGGTAATTTAGTAGCTGTGGGTTCTACGAGGTCGAACAATGGCGATATTCAAGATCGTAATCGCATTCCGAGTAATAACAATGCTGCTTTCGATGTTTTTATGATGAAGGTAAGCAGCAATTTAGATTTTTTTGGTTCGAAAACGCTTGGTGGCTCAGCCGATGACGAAGGGAATGGAATTGTAGAAACAAATGAAGGTGCATTTATCAGTATCGGTACTACCCAATCAATGGACGGTGATATTGTGGGCAATCATTACAGCTCTCAGAATAATAGAGATATTTTGCTCACTAAAATTAATTATCACTGCGAAACTAACATTGTAACTTCAGCTAACCTGAGGGCAGTAAATTCTGATATAGTTGCTTCTGAATCAATCATTACCTCCGATGTAGTAACCCAAAATTCATCAATCCGATATGGAGCAAATAAAAGCATTGATATCAATCCTGGGTTTGATAATGATTTAGGAAATACCATTGATTTTAATCTTAATGGATGCACAAATAATGGAGTGGTGAATTCAAATCCGATTCAGATAAAAGTAAATAATGAGTGCAGAGAAGGCGGAATGAAGTTTGAATTTATGCCATTTACTCCAAGTACAGACTTAGGGCAATATCAAATTTCTGTTCAAAACCTTGACCCAAAAATTGAATTTAACTTCACTGGCAATACACTAATTACTAAGAATAATCTTCCAAACAATAGTATTGCATATTTTGTGGTAAGGGTTACGAAAGATGGCTATGGCGACTTTGAATATCAGAGCTATACCAGCACCTGCGAACACGATGATGCTCCGATAAACTGCCCTGAAAATGACCGAGACGTAATACTGGATAAAGATTATTATGATGTTGGTGAGACTTTCACTGCAAGGTGGACAGGCACACTTCTACCAAATCAGGAATTATTTTGGTATAATGAAAATATTGAAATCATCTCAAAAACTGCCACGACGCTAACAGCTAAAATAAAGGCATTTCCTGCTCATATTCAGGCCCAGCCAGGCACACTACCCGATGGTTCTCGTCCGTGTCACGGCTCAACGAGGGTCGAATTTAGAGGTAAAAAGTAAAACAATATAACAAAGAAAATCCCCGATCGCTTGGGGATTTTTTGTTTCAAACATATCAAGACTTATCGTTTTCGTATCGGAATCCAGACTTCTTCTTCCGAATCAGGGCTTTCGTTTTTGTATTTTTCTCCTAAAAGCTCAAAATGCTCTCGGTCATCAATCTGATAGGGTGAGTTGGGCAACCAAACCGCAAAAATCTCGTAGAAAGTTTTCTGAAAATCAAGCGAACTACCTTTGTGTAAGAAAACTGCATAAAGTCCACCTTGCAAAGTGTAAGTCTCCATTGTTTCTGGAATATCCGCAAATTCGCTTACTTCAACTGCCGCCCACTTCGTGAAACTCTTGGCTGGATTAAAATCTTGAAAATCAAAAACCCCATCATAGATTTGCATCGAATATAGGTCGGAGCCTATTTTGTTTGAAATATCTTTACGTTGTGGCATAAAACTACGCCATAATTCGCCAGTTCGGTTGTTGATATAACTCATTTCAAGGCTCTTACCGATGAGTTTCTTTGGAGGTAATGTTCTGATTTCTGGATTCATGCAATTGCATCTTGATTGACTCGACAATATACAAAAAAAAACACGAAGAGAAATTCCCTCCGTGCCTTAGTCTTATAGAGTTAGGTTTGTTAGATTGTATTATTTTCCGTACTGCTGCTCAATACTGGCCCGTATCAGCCCCGTAATCCAAGCGGTATCGGTGCCATTTACAAATACAATTTCTTTTACGCCAAGCCCTCTGGTAACCTCATTCGTAAACGAATAAACCAAGTGTGCCGCCGAAATAATATCTTCATCACGTGGGAAAATATTATTATTAATTTCTTGAATCCGGGCATCTGCATAGCTTCTAATCGCCTCATCCTTGATGCGAGTTAAATCTGGATTTCGGAGTGATGTAATATCGGTTACAGATTTTGTTTTGAAGTTATTGATCACGAAGCGATTCATACTAATTACTGTTTCTTTAGCACTATCGGGCGACATCAACATGTTGGCCACATAGCTTGCACCACCAAACAAATACACTCTTTTACGACGTTTCATTTCGGGGCGGCGTTCATCAAACTCTCGTCTGATTTGTAGCGTAAGGTCTTTGGTTTCGGCATCAATGGCTGTTACGTATTCTTGCAAATTCTTAGGGTCATATTTCTTTTCGATAGACGACGCATAAGTTTTGGTACCCGGAAATTCAATACCTAACATTTTTGGAGCATCGCCAGGCTTTGCACCTCTTACATAATAACCTCCTTTTGTGTTTCCACTACCAATATCAATTACAGTAGAAGTATACCAAAGCGACTGCGGAATTGCCCCACGGATTGTCATTTCTGCTTCACGGATATAATCAACTACTTCAATTTTTTGGTTTGGATTGCCGAGAGCTAATTGAATCTCATCTTTTAAAACCGTGGTATCGGCCTGAATTCTACCCACCAAACCACTACTAATTGCAATAATTACACGGTCAGAAGGAATTCCGAAAGTAGCCAAGGAGTCAATCACAAAGCTTTTAATCGCTCTCGCACCTTCTTTATAGGCATTGAGGTTTTTTACACCCATGTTAATGTTGGCGTTCTTAAATTTCTTTGTCACCTTAAACTCCAGTTTTTTAGTTTTAGGATTAAGTTTTGCACCCAAAACACTCAGTTTTATGCCCGTTGCACCTACGTCGATTCCAGCATAATATTCTTCTTTGTTATCGGCACTCGACATCAATTTCTGGATTGCTTTCACACTGGCCACATAATTGGCTTTTTGATAAATATCTAAGGCTTTTGCAAAATATTTCTGAGCTTCCGATTGCTCGTCATGGTCACGATAGAGCAAACCTAAATTTTCATAAGCAGCAGCTTCCCAGTATTTTTGGGTAGGAAATTTGGTAGTAATTAAGTTTATAGCTTTGGTAAGATAATACTCCGAAAGGTTATATTCATCTACTTCACGGTAAGTGTTTCCGACTTTTATGTAACGCAGGGCTTCATCCAAATCTTGCGAAAACGAATTACTGAAAAAACAGCACATCATTGATAGAGCGAGGAAAATTTTCTTCATAGTGTTAGTAAAATAATTTAAAATAAGTACAATTTATAAAAGGCAACTCAAAGTTCAGACATAGAAATACCGTGATATAAGTTTTGAAAAACTATACCTTTTAATCTTTCAAGGGTTACTAAACGATTAATTTATACGACCAGCAAAATCTATTTTAGAAGAATATTTTGGAAAGCGGCTTTTCGTTCTCTTGGTATAAATTCCGAAAAGGTAGTTCGCAAAACTAAGTAAAAACCTATTGAACTGCAAAGCCTTTTATCAATTTAACCCAAGCTTTTTTTGATATTTTTTTGAAGAATTTCCTTTACTGTATTCTTATAAGGTTTTGTAGAATTTTTCTAATACATTGAAGGCAATTATATCCATCATACTCTCACAAAAATAATTTTGATAATCCGCTACAATTTCACGAACTTCCCACGTTAATACCCTCGAAACCTAAATCAATCTTCTATTTGCCCATGAATCCTCTAATTTATCGCTTAAAAGCCAAAAGCTTTGTGCGTGTGCTCGTTTTCTCATATCTCATCACTCAAATTTCATATCTATTTACTGGCTGTTCAAAACTCAACGAAGTAAGCGTAGCCGCTCGAAACTTTGAAGATGAAATTCAACTAGCTCAAAACTTAGTTTTTACTTTCAACAAAGACTTGGTTTCTGATGCCGACTTGGAAACTTGGCAAGCCGTTGAATACGTAAGAATTGAACCGAAGGTCGAGGGAGTTTTTAAGTGGTCGGCCAAAAACGAATTGGTGTTTTCGCCATCGAATGGTTTCAAGGGAGCAACCAATTATAAAGCTGTACTTACCAAAAACCTTTTGAGTAAATCGGCTACTAAAAATTATGGTTTAGATAATGAATCTTTCGAGTTTCATACGCCCTACCTAAAACCCGAAAAACTCGAAACCTACTGGATGAAAGGTACTGATAATAAGCCAGTTGCAAAAGTAAAAGTCGATTTTAATTATGCCGTGCAGGAAACCGATGTTGCGAATCTGCTAAAAGTGCAGCTCGAAGAAGCGGATGCTAAATTTAGCTTAAACAGCACGCCCAACGACCCAAAGTTAGTTCTGGCTCTTGAGAATGCACCTTCACTAAAAGATGAAAGTTCGCTCAAAACCATTATCGAAAAAGGTGTAAAAATTGCAGGGAGTGCAGGTTCTACCCAAGAAAAAATTGAATTGGAAGGCGTTTTACCTTCACCATATAATGTAAAAGTGGTTGATATTGAAACAGGTTTCGAGAAAAACCAAGGTTTTGTGAAAGTTATCACGACCCAACAAATTTCGGGCGATAACCTAAATGATGCGTTCAAAATCGAGCCAGCCGTTGAAACCCAAACCGAATTGACCGAAAACGGCTTTATCATCAAAGGTTTTTTCAGTGCCTCGGAAGCATATACGCTGACTATAAAAGACAATCTTCGCGGTACACTCGGAGCAAAACTTGATGGAGAAGTAACCAAAGATTTGTTTTTTGGAGAAATGCCCGCAAGTATCGAATTTACGAGCAAAAAAGGTTTGTATTTATCATCAAAAGGTAGTCGAAATGTAGGTATTCGCATAACGAATATTCCAAAAGTAAAACTCAAGATTGTGAAGATTTACGAGAATAATTTACTCTCATACGTGCGAAATAACCGCTACGAAAACTACGATTATGATGGCGAAGAAAGCCGAGTAAACGGCTTTAACTACGGCACTGACGACCAAGGAATTTATAGCGATGTAATCGTTGACCGCACCATCGAAACTGGCAATTTATCGAAAGTTCACGGGGTTTCGGTGCTGAATATGCCAATGCCAGAGCAAGACAAATTGCGTGGGGTTTATTTGGTCAATCTTAATTCAAATGATGAATATTATCAGAATGCTACCAAACTCGTTTCGGTATCTGATTTAGGAATTATTGCCAAGAAATCGGCCGATGGTGACCAGCTAATGGTATTCGTCAATTCAATCATTGATGCCGAGCCAATTGGCGATGTTGAGATAAAACTTGTTTCGACCAATAATCAAATCATGGAAACGCAAAAGACTGATAGTAAGGGTGTTATTGTATTTGAAAAACTCAAAGAAAAGGCCCCGAACTTCAAGTTGGCCATGATTACGGCTCGCACCGAAGACGATTTTAATTATATGCTACTCGAAGATACGCAGGTTGAAACCTCACGCTTCGAGGTGGAAGGCAAAAGAGCCAATTCAACGGGTTTTGATGCTTTTGTTTATGGCGACCGTGATATTTATCGACCGGGTGAAACGATTCATTTCAATACCGTTGTGCGTGATGCCAAATGGTCTTCTGCGGCAGATATTCCTTTGAAAATCAGACTTATTTTGCCCAATGGTCGTGAATTTAAATCTTTCTTGAAAAATACCAACGCACAAGGAGCAATCGAAACTTCGATTCCGCTCGACCGTGCCGCTGTAACGGGTACTTACGCCATCGAAATTCTTAATGGAAATGATGTTTTACTTACCTCAAAATCCATCAGCATCGAAGAGTTTATGCCCGATAGAATCAAAGTTGACGTTTCGGCAAAAGACACCTATAAAACAGGCGAAACCGTAAATTTGGTAGCAACGGCAACCAATCTTTTCGGCCCGCCAGCATCGAACCGAAACTATGAAATGGATTTTAGCCTCAAACGCAAAGCATTTAATGCCAAAGGTTTTGAGAGCTATTCATTTGATATTCAGAATGATACAAAATTTGAACATGATGTTCGTCAAGGCTCAACCGATGAAAATGGTTTGGCCAAACAAGCTTTTCAAATCGCCGAAACTTACCAAGATATGGGCGTGTTAGAAGGAAAAGTTTTCGTTACGGTTTTTGATGAAACGGGTCGCCCGCTCAATCGGGTAAAAAGCTTTGATGTTTTCACGCAAAATACTTTTTATGGTATTGCTTTACCTGATTATTATGTGGGTACGCACGTGCCGATGACGATTCCACTCGCTGCGGTTTCGACCGATGGAAAACCTAAATCGGCAAAAGCTGAGATTTCTGTCTATCGTATTGAATATCAGACAGTTGTTGAGAAAACTGATGGTATCATTCGTTATAATTCTAAGCGACAAGAAAAACTCGTTCAGACCAAAGAAGTAAGTTTTTCGGCAGGAAAATCGTCGATAAAATTCATTCCACAAGTATCTGGCGAGTACGAAATTCGTATTGCCCAAGCGGGTGCAAAAAGTTATGCTTCACAAGGTTTTTATGCGTATGGCTATGGAAATACGTCGAGCAGCTCGTTTGAAGTCAGCAACGAAGGACAAGTTTTGATGGAATTTGATAAAGAAAAATACGAAGTGGGCGACAAAGCAAAGGTTTTGATGAAAACGCCTTTCACAGGAAAAATGCTCATAACCGTTGAAAAAGGAACAGTTTTAGAACATTTTTATGTAGAAACCGATAAGAAATCAGCCGAAATCGACATTAAAATTACCGAAGAAATGTTGCCAAACGTCTACGTAACCGCAACGCTCATTCGCCCAATGAAAGGAACGGACATGCCGCTCACGGTGGCTCATGGTTTTGCCCCGATGAAAGTCGAAAAACCAGCCAATCAATTACCAGTTGAGATTGTGGCGGTGAAAGAATCTCGCTCGAAACGCAAGCAAAAAGTTACGATAAAAACCAAAGCCAATACCGAACTCACGATTTCGGTGGTTGATGAAGGTATTTTGCAAATCAAAAACTTCAAAACACCCGATATTTACAATTATTTCTACCAAAAACAGGCTTTGGAAGTAAGCAGCCACGATTTATATCAATTCCTTTTCCCTGAGTTATCGTTGGCAAGCAGTAGCACGGGTGGTGATGGGTATAATCTCGAAAAACG